>CAMWKY010000038.1 GCA_947174965.1 uncultured Ruminococcus sp.
AATTTTATAAAAAGTACTTGAAAAATCAAAAAAAAAGTGATATAATATAAAAGCTGAATGATTCACAGCAGATATAAAGACACTGGGGTGTCGCCAAGCGGTAAGGCAACGGACTCTGACTCCGTCACTTCCGGGGTTCGAATCCCTGCACCCCAACCAGTTTCAAAGCGGTATACTTTTGTATATCGCTTTTTTATATTATTTAACTCAAAAAAATCCTGTAATGCTTTTTCTTGCATTACAGGAATCTTTTTTTAATTGGAGAGTGCTTTGTCAAGCCATATTTTAGCCGTGTCAAGAGCCTCATAAAGTCCGCCGTCACGGTCTGAACGTCTCACAATTTTTTTCATAGGGTCATCTTCATGTGTGTCAAGCTGAATTACTCTGACTTTTGACGTAATATCTTCACCATCAATTTTCTTTGTTTCAAGTATCTGAATCCATATTACATAGGGTTCAGACATATAGCCATAGTAAAGCTGATTACCGCATCTTACAAGCGGATAGCCTTTGTATGTGTTGAATTTTTCCATATTTTTTCCTCCTTTTAGTATTTACAGTATGCTGTTATTTCCACGTAGTTGCGAAATCTTCATCAGTAGCAAATTTCTTTGTGTTTTCGATAAGTGTCTCAACAAATGACTTTGCAATAAAAAATCTGCTTTCACCGTCAATGGCAATAATAGCTGTCATATTTGAATAATCATAAAAATCAAACTTGCACTTCTTTTTTTCATATGCATCTGTATATTCAATTGTAGCCATTGGCTCTTTTGACGGGAGTTTTTCCTCAAACGCAAAATCTTCTGCATTTCCACTTATAAGAAAAGAATAGAATAATCTGTAACGCTCACTGTCAAAATCCTGTCCGTTAAGTTTAACTGCAAAATCAGCTGATTTAGGTGATTCAAGTTTTTCATCAGGATTTATCTGTTCTATTTCAAAATTATACTCATCATCTCCTGCTGTAACTTTCATATCAGATATGCTCCATACATATGACGCCATATACATGGTTGAAGCAATGTCAACCGGCTTTACAGTAACCCACTTTGCCTTATCAACAGATACAGTAAATATAATATCACTGTCCTCTAACATTGCATAACAGCACTTTCCGTTTTCGCTGTCATTGAAAGGCTCACTCAACAGCAGTCTGTATTCATTTTTATCATTACATCTCATAGTAACAGTGCAGAATGGTTCTTTAAGTCCCGCCTCTGCAATGTCATCATCTGTACAATGCACACTGTAAACTTCTGACGCATATAGTCCGAACATACCTGTTGTTATATCATTTGAATCCTCAACAGAAAGGTAAGCCTCAACAGGCTCTTTCATGATATGAGCTGCTGAAGTACCTGCATGAAACCTGCTGTCGTCGTCATTATCGTCATATTCAAGAAATATATCATAGTCAAGGTCGTCACGTTCAATTCTAAGACTTTCAACTATCGGCATTTCGTCAGGCGATTCCAGAATAGTTGTATCAACAAGTTCCATAGCTTTCTTGCTGTAGTTTGCTATAGTTGAATTATTTACAGTATAAACGGTATTGCTGTTGTCAAGCATAACATAAGTTACAGCACCCGACGGAGCTTCATTACCTATGAAAAGCGTGTATTTTGTACCTGTTTCATACTCAATATCAACAGTAATTTCAGGTGAATCAAGCCCGAATTTTTCAGGATTTGTGCAGTCTTCCTCAATTACATCAACTGATGTAAGACCATTTGCATTATTTGCAAGAGTACCAATAATTGAAGTTTTCATTGCAATATCCTGAAAACCGTCAAGAGTATATGTTGCAGAAGTTTCACTTGTTGCAGGTGTTTTCTGTACAACATGAAGTTCACCGTCTGCATTTTTTACATCAACAGTTTTTATAATACTACTTTGCTCATCTTCTGAAACATTATCATCATGTATAAGGACAATATTCTGCTGTTCAGATTCAGAACTCTCCAAACTGATACTTGAATCGGGATTTTTTTTGTCAGGGTCAGTTAGTACAAGTGCGGTATATCCTCCGCCAAGAACAGCAAGAACTGCTGTAAGTCCAATAATTCCTTTAACTGATTTTTTCATTTATTTTTTCTCCATAACAATACAGAAACACCAGCAACAGCAATAAGCAACGGTATCACAATTATAACAATCAGTTCAATAACTCTTGCTGTTGATGCTTTCATTGCAAGACTTGTCTGCTGAAGTGACTTTTCAGAAATAATAGTGCTTTCTTCCTTGCCTGACATATTATTTATAATATTAAGAACAGCATTTGCATTATTGTATGTGTTTGTACCTGAAAGTACTGAATTATCAAGCATAAACGGACTGCTTATTACAAGTAAATCACTTCCGAAAACCTTTATACCTATAGATGATTCACGTCTTGCTTTTACAATAACATTATATGATGCTTTTTCGTCAGACTTTTCGCCTGTTTCGATTCCCATAAGATAAGAACTTGATGAAGATTTAAGAATTTCATCTGTAATTCCGTCATTATTCTTGTTTAAGATGTTTATGGGCTTTGCATATGCTGAAATAATCGGGAGTGCCTCATTTGGCAGATTTCCTACAGCATCACTGTCTGCAATTTCCATTATAGGAGCATAATCAATCACACCAAGAGAAGAATAAGTTGCCTGTATCATATTTTCTGTTTCTTCCATAATAGCTGATTGCTCTATCTCAATTTTCCAGTCTGCTAAAAATTCGCTGATATTAGGAAGATTTACAGCATAGAAGTTCGGAACATAGATAACATCTCTTTCATATTCTCCGCCATTGTAGAGAAAATCACTGAACTTTGTTATAATATCCTGTGTGAAGTCGTAGGCAGGGCAGGCAAGCACAAGCATATCATAATCATCAGGACTTAAAGAATCCTCTGCAACATCTATTTCTGTACAGTCATAGCCGTTTGTTGAAAGAAAGTCCTCAAATGATGCTATAATTGAAGCATGAGTATAATCAGTAACAGATTGTCCGTTCATTGTTGTTATAAATGCAGTTCTTATAGGCTTTGTATCTGCAACAGCCCTTATAGCAGAAGTAATTGTACTTTCGCCGACAAAAGTCATTCTGATATTTGCCTGCGTGCTGTCCTGTGACGGTGTAATCATGCCTGAAACCTTGTCCGGCTCAATAACTTTTACACGCTCGCCACACTGTAAAACAATACTTCCCTGCTGAATTTCTCCATTATAGTATTTGCTGAACTTTGTAACAACATCAGGGTCTTTATTCATGTCAACATATTTTACAGTAATTTTTCCGTTGCCCTGTTCTGAATATACGGAATACTTATCCAGTATTTCAGGGATAATCTCGTAAGGCATTTCAACAACAATACCATAATACTGATAGAACATTTCTTTGTAACGTTGAGACATTATTGTAAAATAATCCCTTGTCATCATTACAGTAATATCAATATTTTTGTCAAGAGCCTTTACAGCATCTATTGATTCCTCTGTAATCTCATATCTGTTGTCGGGAGTAAGGTCAAGCTTTATCGGGTAACGCTTCATAAGAAGTCCGCACATAAGATTTATCACAACAACAATAGCTATAACAAGTACAATAACAGCAACAGACATTGAACCAAATTTCAGTTTTTTGAAATTTTTCGGCTTTTTCTCCTTGATGGATACTTCACCGTCAATAGAAGTTTCTTTTAAATCTTTTTCTTTTTTGCTCATTGGTATAACTTCCTTTCTGTAGATTAACCCCAGCGTCTCTTGTCAAGAACTCTGACTGTAAAGAAGTTAAAGAGAAAAGCTGTACTGATAAAAAATACTATACTTGAGAGATTGAATACACCGCTTGTAAACTCAATATATCTTGAATAGAATGAGAGTGAAAGCATAGCTTTCTGAATGTATTCATTTTCTATATTTGATGCAAGTGAATCAAAAAGATACAACACAAAAAGTGCAAGCATACTTGCAACAGCAGATGCCATCTGATTTTCTGTAAGTGACGAAACAAAAATTCCTACAGCAATAAAAGCAGAACCAAGAAAAAGCATTGCAAAGTAGTTGCCGAGAAGTGATGCCCACATTACCTCACCATAAACAGCTATTATCAGAGTATAGATAAATACAACACTTTCTGCAATAATAAATAAAGTAAGTGCCGCAAAATATTTTCCAAGAACGATAGACCATAAGCCTATAGGTGCAGTAAGAAGTCCCTGGTCTGTTCGGTTTTTCTTTTCCTCACTCATAAGCTTCATTGTAAGAATCGGAATAAGAAACAGCACTATAATAAACATAGAGCCAAACATTGATGACATATTGGAAGTACCTGAACCGATTACATTGAAAAAGAAAAATATTCCTGAAATAAGTGAAAAAACTGAAAGGAACACATATGCAAGTCCCGAAGTAAAAAATGCACCCATTTCACGTCTGTATATAGCTCCCATTATTTCTCTCCTCCTTTATTTTCTTCTATTTCAGAAGCAATAAGTTCGCCGTCCTTGACATCAAGTTCAATTTTTGGTGACTTTTTTTCTGCATTATTAACAAAAGAATCGTCCATTGTAATTTTAAGGAATATATCTTCTAAAGTAAGGTCAGAAAGCTGCATCATCAGAATATTCCAACCTTTTTCCTTGCAGATATTATTTATTGCACGTCTGATGTCAGTCTGTCCGTCTGTTTCAACATCATAATCATAGATGCCTTTTTCTCTCTCCATATCAGCACGCACATATTTTACGCCGTCAATACTTTTGATAGCATCAACAATAACTTGCTTATCGTCTTTTGTATGTGTACTGCCCTCAATTCTAAGAGTCATTTTGTGCTGATTTGTAATATTTCTTGCAATTTCGTCTGCTGTACCATGTGCGGCAACAACACCCTTGTTTATAATAATGATTCTGTCGCATACAGCCTGAATTTCAGGAAGAATGTGTGACGAAAGTATAACAGTGTGATTTTTGCCAAGCTTTTTAATGAGTGTACGTATCTCAATAATCTGATTCGGGTCAAGTCCAACTGTAGGCTCATCAAGAATAAGTACAGGCGGATTATTTATAAGAGCCTGAGCAAGTCCGACTCTCTGCTTGTAACCTTTTGAAAGATTGCGGATAAGTCTGCCCTTTACCTGAGAAATCTTGCAGAGACTGCATATTTCCTCAAGATGCTTTTTTCTTGACAGCTTACACTTCTTCAAATCAAACATGAAATTAAGATAGCCATCAACAGTCATATCCACGTAAAGCGGAGGGATTTCCGGCAGATAACCTATATTTGACTTTGCTTTGATAGGGTCTTCCAGAATATCCACTCCATTGATTTTAATATGTCCTGATGTTGATGAAATATAGCCCGTAAGCATATTCATCGTGGTTGACTTTCCTGCTCCGTTCGGACCAAGAAAACCGAGTATTTCACCCTTTTCAACCGTAAAACTTATACCTTTTACAGCTTTTTTGTCGCCGTAATTTTTTACAAGGTTTGTAACCTCAATCATTTTGGCTTTGTCCTCCTGATATTTAAATTTAATATACCTTTTAAAATAATATAATATATATGTGACAACAGCGTGAAAGCATTACGAATTTTTTATGTTTATATGTTGTATATCTTCCATATCTTCGGCAATCTGCCTTTGAAGTTCACCCACAGAATCAAATTTCTGTTCGGGACGTATAAACTCCCTGATATTTACCTGAATATTCCTGCCGTACAAATCACCTGAAAAATCGATAATATGAGTTTCCGCAAGCGGTATTCCATTATAATTTACAGTTGGTTTCATGCCAATATTTGTCATAGCTCTGTACCATGCTCCGTCAATACACACGTCGGACGCATAAACACCATATTTCAGTACAAGCTGTCCCTTACTGAAAAGCTGATTTATCGTTGGAAAACCGATAGTTCTGCCGAGTTCCGCACCATGAATAACTGTTCGATTAATAGCATAAGGCTCACCGAGAAACTGCCAAGCCCTTACAACATCACCATTCTGAAGCATATTACGAATAGCTGTTGACGAGACTGTCTCACCCTCATATACAACATCATCAGCAATACATACATCAAATCCGTATTTTCTGCCGAATGCATACAGTTCACTTACTCCGCATGAAGCATTTTTGCCAAACCTGAAATCATTTCCGCAACAGACAAACCCTGTATTCAGCTTGTCAATGAGAATATTTTTAACGAACTCCTCACCGCTTAATCCGCATACTTCCTGAAACGATACAGAATAAATGTGACCGAGAAATCCAAGTCTGCATAATATATTCAGCTTATCAAGATGAGTATATATATATCCGTATTCCCCTTTGCTTTTTTTTAATACCATTGTCGGATTAAATGTAAAAACATAAGGAATCAGACCATTTTTTTCCTGCTCCAACGCCAGTTTCAGTACAGCACGGTGTCCAAGATGAATACCGTCGAAAAGACCAAGTGCAACAGCAGATTTTCTTTTTTCCATAAGTTCACCTCAGATAAAATTTTTAACAACACGCAGTTCGCCTTTTTCAAAGTCCGCACACGCAACACCAATAAATTCCTTGTCATAGCTATATACAGAATATTCAGAAAACTCAGGCTTAATATGCTTTATGCGGTTCAAATCAAGTTTAACGCCGTTTTTGTACATTCTTGTCTGAACTTTGTTAAGCCTTGTTTTAGGAAGTCCGCTGAAAATACATTCTACAGATATAAGTGCTGCATATTCAATATTTCCCGAATCAGCAAGACTTTGAATTTCATCAAGTGTAAAGCAATCATCAAGTGAAAATCCACCCGACCATGTACGCACAAGAGAAGTCATAACACCGCCACAGCCTAAAGAATTTCCAATATCATCAATAAGACTTCTGATATAAGTACCTTTTGAACAGATTACCGAAATCACTCCCGACTGCGAATCTTCGTCAAAGCTTTCAAGTTTTATACTGTCAACAGTTATTTCACGTTCAGGACGTTCTATTTCAATACCTTTTCTTGCAAGATTGCATAACTTCTGCCCACCAATTTTAACTGCGGAATACATCGGCGGTATCTGCTTTATGTTTCCTGTGAACTTCGGAATTACATCAAGTACATCTTGTTTTGTTACTTTCAATGAATGTTCTGATGTAACTGTACCTGTAATATCAAGTGTATCAGTAGAAATGCCGAATCTGAATCCGGCACGGTATGCTTTAGAAGTATCGGGCATCATATCACAAGCCTTTGTGGCATTTCCGATAAATACGGGCAAAACACCTGTTGCCATAGGGTCAAGAGTTCCGCTATGACCGATACGCTTTGTTTTAAGTATGCCACGCAGTTTTGCAATTACATCAAAAGAAGTAAATCCCTGCGGTTTGTCTATACAAATTATTCCGTTCATTCTACAGCCTTTCTTGTAATCTCTAAAAGCTTGTTTCTTACTTCGTCAAGAGTACCCTCTATTGAACAACCTGCGGCTTTTGCGTGACCTCCGCCGCCGATACTTCTGCATATATCTGATACATTGATATTATTTGCAGAACGGAACGAACATTTGAATAAACCCGGCTCACGCTCCTTTACAAGAATACCTACTTCTGTACCTTCAAGCTGAACTGTCATAGGTGCAAGCCCTTCAAATTCGTCATAGCTGACACCGATTTTTTTCATCATATCAAGCGTTATAGCAGCAAAAATAATTTTTCCGTCCTCATATTCTTCCATAAGTTCCATAAACTTTGATTCAAGAATCATTCTTGCCTTTGTCTTTACTTCAAACATATTGCGGTTGATTTCTGCAAAATCTATGTCATAGCTTCTTTTGATTTCAGCAGCTATTTCATGTGCTTCAGCAGTAGTGCAGTCATATCTGAAACATCCCGAATCAGTTGCAATGCCTGTATAAAGGCACATTGCACAGTGACGGCTTATTTTCACACCCATAAATTTTGCAAGGTCGTATATAATTTCACATACAGCCGTTGCCTTTGGTCTTAACAAAGTTTTTTCGGCATAGTTTCTGTTTGAGATATGGTGGTCGATACAAAGCTGAACCTTGTCGCCGTAAATATCCTTATATTTTCCCATAAGTTGAGTATCAGCAACATCAACAGCAATTATAGTTTCAGGCTCAAACTCCTCACCTGCTCCGACGTTTGTCAGAAAATCAAATCTTGACGAAAATTCGTCACTGCATATAACACGGCTTCTTATACCGAGTTCGGCAAGAATATCTTTCAAGCCGAACCCTGCACCGATACAGTCACCGTCAGGGCTTTGATGTGTAATTATAACGGCATCTTTACAGTTTCTCAAAAAAGTTTCTGCTTCGCTGTAGCCGATATACATAACAATCCCCCCTTAAAGAATATCATTGAGTTTTTTGCTTATTTCAGCACCACGCTCAATGGAATTATCAGCAATAAAAGTAAGTTCAGGAGATTTTCTCATCTGCAAACGGTGAAAAAGTTCACGGCGGATAAATCCTGATGCACTTTTCAGCCCTTTTACTGATTCAACAGTTTTTTCCATTCCTCCGAGACTTGAAACATAAACCTTGCATACAGACATATCACCCGACAAATCAACCTTTACTACAGTAAGCATCTTGTCAATGCGGGGGTCTTTGAGTTCACGCATAATTGCTGTCAGTTCTCTTTTAATATCTTCTGCCATACGGCTTGTTTTATAGTTTGCCATAAATTATCCTTTCTTTACAGCCTTTAATTTTACCTTGAATCCGCCTGATTTTCTTTCATAATGTTGCTGAATGGAATCAGACTTTCCAAAAAATCCGTCAGATTGTTTTTCAGGCTCATCTGTCTTGCTGTAGTCGGGTAAATCTTCGTCCCCTTCCTGATAGTATATATCAGCAAATCTATGATATTCAGGCTGAAGCTCAATATCACGGACAGGGCGTTCCATTCCCATAAGATTATTAGGAAAATTATTCGTATCCTCAAAAGGACTTGATTCGCCCAGCAGGATTTTTTTTACTGATTCAAAAAAATAAATATCAACAGGACCAAAATCTTCCCATGCAAGAGCTTCATTGCAATACTGAATCATATCAGCATTGCTCATTCTTTCATCGCCCATAATATCACCTCTTTATACTATATTCGGATTCCCTGACAGAACTCCGAAAAAGCGAATTAATCTTCTCTGTATTCCTCAACCATATAAGCTTCGAAAATATCGCCCTCTTTTACATCGCTGAACTTTTCAAGGCTGATACCACATTCATATCCCTCTGCAACTTCCTTTGCATCGTCCTTGAAACGTTTCAAGCCTGCAACTTTATCATCTGCAATTATAATTCCGTCACGGACAACACGAACCTGACAGCCACGTGTAACTTTACCATTCAGAACATAACTTCCTGCAACCATACCAACGTTTGAAATCTTGTAAACCTGACGAACTTCAATACGTCCAAGTTCAACGTCACGGAATTTTGGTGCAAGCATACCTTTCATAGCTGTTGAAATTTCCTCTATAGCATCATAGATAATGCGGTAAAGTCTTATGTCTACACCGTCACGAACTGCATTTTCAGCTGCTACAGGGTCGGGACGTACATTGAATCCTACAATAATAGCATTTGATGCACTTGCAAGCATAACATCACTTTCTTTTACTGCACCAACAGCACCGTGAATTACACGAACTCTTACTTCGTCATTTGAAATCTTTTCAAGTGACTGCTTTACAGCTTCAACAGAACCCTGCACATCTGCTTTTACAATAATAGGGAGTTCCTTAATATCACCCTCTGCAATCTGACTGAAAAGATTATCGAGAGTTACTTTTCTGTATGAGTTAAACTGCTCCTGCTTTGCTTCGTGCTTTCTCTGCTCAACAAGTTCACGTGCAAGTCTTTCATCTTCAACAGCATTGAAAGTATCGCCGGCACTTGGAACTTCTGCCAGACCAGTAATTTCAACTGGAACAGAAGGACCAGCAGATTTTACAGCTTTTCCCTTGTCGTTTGTCATTACACGCACACGACCTACAGCCGTACCAGCAATAAGCACATCACCTTGTTTAAGCGTACCATTCTGTACAAGAAGTGTAGCAATAGGACCTCTGCCCTTGTCAAGACGAGCCTCTATAACAGTACCCTTTGCAAGTCTTTCGGGATTTGCCTTAAGCTCCTGAACTTCTGCAACAAGAAGTACAGATTCAAGAAGTTCGTCAATTCCCTCACCTGTTTTTGCAGAAACAGGAACACATATAATATCACCGCCCCAGTCTTCACAAACAAGGTCATATTTAGTAAGTTCTTCCTTGATTCTGTCAGGGTTTGCGCCCTCTTTATCCATTTTGTTGATAGCAACAATTATCTGTATTCCTGCCGATTTAGCGTGGTTGATTGATTCAACAGTCTGTGGCATGATACCGTCATCAGCGGCAACAACAAGAATTGCAATATCAGTAATATTTGCACCTCTTGCACGCATTGAAGTGAAAGCCTCATGTCCCGGAGTATCAAGGAAAGTAATTTTCTGTCCGTTTACTTTAACCTGATAAGCACCGATATGCTGTGTGATACCGCCTGCTTCACCTGCGGCAACATGAGCATTTCTTATCTTGTCAAGTATTGATGTTTTGCCGTGGTCAACGTGACCCATAACAACAACAACAGGGCATCTTGATTCAAGATTTGTATCGTCGTCATCACTGTCATCTATAAGACGTTCTTCAATAGTAACAATAATTTCCTTTTCTACCTTTGCACCCATTTCTTCAGCAACAAGTGAAGCTGTATCAAAATCAATCTCCTGATTTATAGATGCCATAACACCAAGACCCATAAGCTTCTTGATAACCTCTGTAGCTGTAGCTTTAAGACGAACAGCAAGTTCACCAACAGTAATATTATCAGGAATCATAACTTTAAGCTGTTGTTTTCTTGCTCTTTCAAGTTCAAGTCTTTTCAGCTTTTCTGCTTCGGACTCTTTTCTAGAGAACTGCTGACGGTTTCTTTGTGCCGACTTCTGATTTATCTTCTGTTTCTTTGATGAATAATTTTCACCGCCGTGCTTGTTGTTTCCTGATGCCATCTGGTCATAGCGTTCATTATATTTGTCAAGGTCAACATAGCTTCCTCTTGTATCAACAGTACGTCTTTGTGTAGCTGTTGATGCTGTTTCAGACGAGAAATTCACATTAAGTTTGGAGCTTTCTCCTCTTGTCCTTGCTTTAGCCTGTTCCTTTTTCTTCTTCTTTTCTGAATATTTGTTATCATCAGCTTTTTTTGTTTCAACAGGCATTTTTGTTTCCTTTTCAGGATTTTTACCCTCGTTTTTCAAAGTTTTACCCTCATTTTTTACAGATGCTTTGACATCATTATTTTTTGACGGCTTGTTATTTTTAGCTTTCTTATCATCATTCTTGTTTTTCTTATCTGATTTCTTATCAGAGTTCTTTTCAGATTTAACTTCTTTTTTTGATGAAAAATAGCCGTCAAATGACTTTAACTCATTGGATTTTGTGTAATATTC
>CAMWKY010000039.1 GCA_947174965.1 uncultured Ruminococcus sp.
CACCCTCATATATTATATCACTTTTCAATGGAATTTGCAATAGATGGTAGTATAAAACGATACTGAACACCGATTTTTACATTGTTGCTCAGCGATTCCGACTCCTGCTGTGCAAGCGAAGCAAGAATTGTAAGCATAGTTTCGCCACGTGAATCCATTGTATTTATGTTTTCTTTTTCAAAAAATACCGGGATATTTTTTCTTTCAGCATTCTAATATATTTCAGACAATCAACGGTATTTCGGGCAAAACGGGATATGCTCTTTGTCAGAATCAGGTCGATCTAATCGCTGACTTTGATACAATCTGATTATTTCTTATACAATTTGATTTTTCATTATCTCGGTGGATTCATTTTTCTGAAAAAGGGTTCAAAATAGAGAGGTGGGTTCATTTTTAAAAATCAAAAAGTATAATCACAAAATAAAAATGCCCTGCTCTTGGCAAGGCATCTACATCGGATTACTATAAAAAGTGATTTCTTTTTAGTTACTTTACCCTTTTATTTCCGTCCCATTCTTAAAAGTCACTCTCACATCATCTTTGCTGTAAACTGTAACAAAGTCCACCAAACTAAGCCAAAGTCCTTCATCAAACTCTGTGACAACTTCATGCTTTTGCAATTCAAAAAGAAACTGTTCTGTCATTTCACGATGAGTCTGTTTTTCCAGTATTGCATTTTCTACTTCAGAAAGCCGTAACTTTGCACATTCAAATCGTTCCGCAAGACTTTTGTACCGTTTGTTGTACTCATCCTGATTCTGAGCAACACGGGCATTTTCTGCGATACACTTTTCCATCAATACAGCAACCATATTCAGTTCATCATGCAGTTTTTCTTTTTCTGTTAACAGTTCTGCGTTATCAAAAATAATGTCTTTCACTGCCTGAAAATCGGCGATAATCCTGTCTTTTTCGGTACAAAGAATATTGACCGCTCTAAATAAAAACATCCTTGATTTTCTGTTCATCCATATGTGGTGTGCCACATTTTTTCTCACCGTCGAATTTATGATTACACTGCCATATCACACGTCGATATTTTGATGTGGAGTACCAGACCTTTGAGCCGTACCAGCTTCCGCATTCTCCACACCTGATTTTACTTGAAAAGGCATTCACACAGCTTTTTCTGTTTTTGCCTGGGTGTCGTACCGCCATCTGCTTCTGTACCATATCAAATACACTCGGTTCAATGATTGCAGGATGATTGCCCTCCACGTAATACTGCGGTACTTCGCCGGTATTAACCTTTTTCTTTTTGGTCAGGAAATCAACGGTAAAACTCTTTTGTAGAAGTGCATCACCCTTGTATTTTTCATTGGTCAGAATACTTTTAATCGTACTTCCATGCCATGCTGGCTTACCACTGACTGTTAAAATTTTCTCAGCAGTCAGCTGCTTTGCAATTGTATAAGGTGAACACCCCTGCAAAAACAATCCAAAAATCTTACGGACAATCTCAGCCTCTTTTTCATTAATAACAAGATTATTGTCCTCTCCACGGTCATATCCAAGAAAGCGACTAAACGGTACTGTTACTTTACCGTCCTGAAAACGTTTTCTCTGTCCCCATGTACAGTTTTCAGAAATACTGCGGCTTTCTTCCTGTGCAAGTGAACTCATAATAGTCAGAAGAAGTTCTATCAGCGTTATGATTTTGATACAATCACACGATAGGCTGTGAGTGGTTGCACCCTTTGAAACCACTTGCACGATAGCATGGGATTTTTGAAACCACAAAAAAGGACTGCCCATCAAGGACAGTCCAAATTTTACAGTATTTTGCGCTAATCTTTGGTGGTTCTGGTGATAGCTATTTCCGGCAGGTTGTGGTATACTGTTGTGCTGAAAAGGAGGCGATCACCATGCTTGAGGATTTTTACCATGGCAATATTATCCGGTCAGAACACCACTGTCAGAATCCGGAGTATCAGGAGTTAGCAAAAAAATGGCTTGCTCTTTCGGCGAAGTTTGAGAAAACACTCAATGCCTCGCAGATTACGATGTTCCACGAGCTGACCGACACGCAGGGCAGGAGTGCCTCAATTGCTGCCGAGGATTTATACATAACCGGATTCAAGGACGGCGCAGGGATGATAATGGAAATCTTAAAGTAGAACAAAGCCTCCGAGAAACTTAACTCGGAGGCAAATTCTTCGATAAAGAGTATTTTTGGTTACACATTGATTTATATTAATTAATCCAGCCCTTTGCTATTGCCTCTTGTAAAAAGGCTAATTGTTCTGGCGTAGGCTGATCATTGTTTGTATCAGACGATTGAGCCATATAATCCATGCTCCATTTTTTTAAGATAACGATAATAGCATCTGACACTCTGATATCTCGCTCGGATATCTGTTCCAATTTCCAGTCATGCATATCGAGTATAGAAAGAGCTCGTGTTATTATGATTTTAGATTTGGCGTACTCTGCTTTCTTTTTGTCAAAGTATCCGTTTCCCGCTACAATATTCAGCTTCTTTTCAAATGGCAGTTTATTACCAATATGTTCAATTTTTTCTGTGATTACATCACCATTTTCATTGAGAAAATATGCTGCTTGCCATTTCTGAGGCAGGATATGTTCGATTTCCCATTTTTCAGGAAGCAACTCCTCTTGTTGGTCGTAAGCAAGTATCTTTAGCAGCATACGGACAGCATTCCTATGGGGTACCCTTATTTTAGCTTCATAGTCTTTTGCTTCAAGCTCTTTAAAGTAAAATTTCGGTTTCGATGATTCGATGATTTCCACATTCAGTTTGAGTATATCAGATTTTACAGCATTAATAGTCGGAGTAACGAGGTAGGTTGTTAGAAGAGCAACAATTAATCTTTTCAGGAACTGCTCAAAATCCTTTTCAAAACTCACAGCATCTCTATGAGTGAGATAATAGATTATCACAGGATATTTCCAGAATTCATTTGAGTAAGAATTCAATATATCCAACGCCTGTCTTATTGAAGTATTCACAGACCACGGCTCTCCCTCAATTTCTCTGTGCCGATTCACCACGATCCACAAATTCAATATTACAGAAAGATTTTCCATCAAATCATTTGCAAAGAGTCTTTTGAATCTATTGTCAGAACCAGAATAATACTTTCTGACACCGGGAGTGGTCGACTTACTATCCTTTTCAAGAGCACGAAGGTAGAACATATAATAGTAAAAAAGCTGCTGAATGCTCTCACCAGCACTTCGAACCTTATCATCTAAATCCTTCCATGTTTCAATGAAAACAGGCTTATTCTCAGAGGGTAGATGGTTGTATATTTTAGCTTTGAAAATATCCGCATCGGATAATTGAAGTCCTCGGTTATTCAAAGTGGAAAATATTGTAAGAGCAGTATCCTGAGTATCTGCTGTAATTGGCAGCAGAATTGCCTGATTTAAAATGACATAAATAAATTCATACATCATCAAGGCATTTTGCTTCGCTGCTTTTTCTAATAACTCCTGAAATTTCTTATAATTGAGAGAGTAATTATCTTTTGCATCGGGACTGGCTTTTCCGGTTTCAAGAAGGCATTGCAATACTGCATTTCCATCATCACTCATCACCTTTGATGTCAAAAGGATGCTACTATAATCAACTTCTCCTGTCAATCGGTTTGTTCTCCAGATGGATGGTTCAATTTGCTTGATAAAGTTTTCTGCCTCTTTGGTTTTTTCCTCTGGCTCAGACAACATTGTGTAGATTGCTCTCAAAAGCAAGAACAGTGAGGTTATGCGCTGCTGCCCATCAATAATTTCCTGCTCTTGATGTTCGTTTTCATATGCAACGACTGTTCCTAAAAAATAAGTACCATTTGTCTCCGATCCTCCGACACCAGCGGTTGTAAATTCCCAAAGATCATCAAACAGTGTTTGTACCTCATCATCGCCCTAAGCATACGGACGCTGGTATTCCGGTATGACAAAAGGATGATCCTTTCCAGAACCCAATAGATCCTTGACATTCTTTTTGTGAACTTCAATTGATGTTGACATTATTATCATCTCCTATCTTGATTATTTGCATCACGTTGATTTTCTCCGCAGAGCCTTATACAATTCTTTTGCCATTGCATCCTGTACTTTCTGATAGAAGTCAGGATCGTTAAACAGCTTTTGGAAAGACTCGTTATTCTCAAGGAAGCATTGTGTTACAATTTCCTTGAATTTCTCTGGAAACAGCGATTGCACAAACATCTCAGTACTGTTATCCTGTGCATATTGTCTGAATTTCTTTACGTCAGAATCGTCCATGAACATCCGGTAAATACCTTCAATAATCACTCGGTCGGCTTCGGTAAACTGCCCGTCAAAACGCTCATTCACCTTATCAATGATACTTTGCAAGGTGTCCTTCTTTTTGTTGGGAGTTTTCGGAGCAGTACTTCCTCCCGGTACGATAACCGGCGGTTTTTCGTCAAGCAGTATTGCCCCAGTGTGTGTCTCTTTCAAAGAAGCATATTCAAGTTTGATTTTATCATCCACATCCACAATATCCGTACTGTTTTTCGGCAACAGTCTCGCCAGATGAGAAGTATAAAGAAATTCATGGAACAAATCTTTATCATGCAGTCGAATCAACTGCATAATGTAGGAGTATGCACGATTAAACTTGTGGACATAATCACGGACAGTATACTGCTCATCCTCGCTCAATTCTCTATATCTTTCAATGACCAGACGGAACATAGAAGCCATCCTTCCCAGCGCAGATACATCTTGTCCTTTGTTGAATTGCTTTTCCATAAATGCATTGAGTTTTTCGACATCATCATAATTATACAGCATGAATTCAGCGATTTTATTTCGCAGATCGTAAACACGATTCAGGTCTGTTGCACCTTCTAATACGGTTGTCTGATAGAATGGTAGAAATGCCTGCTTGATATCATCTTCAGTATTTTCAAAATCCAGAACGAAAGTGCTTTGTTTGCCGAAAGTGGTACGATTCAGTCGGGAGAGTGTCTGTACTGCCGTCACATCTCGAAGTTTCTTATCTACATACATGGAGTGCAACAACGGCTCGTCAAACCCGGTCTGATATTTATTTGCAACAACCAGAATGTTATATTGACTACTGTGAAATGCCTGACGGAATTTTTTGTCTGTGATGATATACTTTCCGTTCTCATCCACGTTCATTGTTGCCTCTGTGAACGGCTTTTCCATTGGCATTTCCTCAAGTGTAACCTCTCCAGAAAAGGCAATCATCACATCGCATCCTGCCGATTCGTCCGAATGTTCTGCCAGATACTGCTTGATTGCAAGATAGTATCGGACAGCATTGGCACGGCTGTCTGCAACAACCATACATTTTCCCTTTCCACCTATCTGGAATCTGCCATTTGACAGGAAATTCGCCATGATCATTTCCGTTTTTAGCGTAATGGTATAGCCATGCTGCTTGTAATACTTGAACAATGCCCGTGAAGCTGCACCTTCAATTAACTCCGGATTATCCTCTGAGATTTTCACCAGCTTGAACGCTTCCTTAACTGTCGTATAACTGGAAAGCACATCCAGAATAAAGCCTTCTTCTATTGCCTGACGCATTGAATACACATGGAACGGATGCTTTCCAGGCGTTCCGTCCGGATTTGCGAAGGAAGTGCCAAACACCTCCAGTGTATCACCTTTCGGGGTTGCCGTAAATGCAAAGAAAGACTGATTGCTGTGCTGTCCCTGCCCAATCACTGCATTGATAAACTCATCTGTCAAATTGACCTCTGATTCGTCAATTTCCTGCTCCTCTGCATATTCCTTGACAGCAATACCGATGTCAATCAGGCTGCGACGGAGCGTTTTTGCACTTTCACCGCTTTGTCCTTGATGCGCTTCGTCTATGATAATCGCAAATTTCCGTCCGCTGTATTGTTCCATATCCTTATAGGCAAACAGAAATTTCTGAATTGTGCATATGATGATTCGCTTTCCATCATTGATTGCTTCTGCAAGGCTATGTGAATTTTTCTTATCGTCAATTGCCTCAACAAGTTCTACCTTATGTTCAAAGCTGTTGATGGTATCCTGCAATTGTCCATCCAGAACAACGCGGTTTGTTACGACAATGACAGAATCAAAAATTCCTTCATCATTCGCATTATGAACAGAGGCAAGTCTGTATGCAATCCATGCAATAGAATTGGATTTGCCTGAACCTGCGCTATGCTGAATCAGATAATTATTGCCAGTACCATTTTCTTTGACATCAGCAAGGACTTTCCGTACCACATCATATTGATGATACCGTGGAAACAGCAGCTTTTCCTCCGGTTTTTTCTTGCCATCCTTTTTCTCCTTGACATGAGAAATAAAACGGTGCAGCAAGTCAAGCAGTGAATCACGCTGCAAGACCTCCTCCCAGAGGTAGTGGGTGGCATAACCTTCCAAATATTGCGGATTACCTGCTCCGCTGTCCACACCTGCACCATTTGAGCCTTGATTAAACGGCATGAAATAGGTATCACTGTCTTTGAGCTGCGTTGTCATCCATACTTCGTAGAGGTCAACAGCAAAGTACACCAGAAAGCGGTGATCGAGTCGGAAACAAAATTCCTTGCTGCTGCGATCTGTTTTGAATTGCCGGATGGCGCATTGATAATCCTGCCCTGTAAGCTGGTTTTTCAGCTCCATAGCAACGATTGGAATGCCATTTACCGACAGCATCATATCAATTGTGTTGTTATGCTTCATAGAATAGCGGAACTGTCTTGTACAGCCGAGAATATTTGCTTCATAACGTTCCGCATCCAGTTCATTGAGTTTCGTTTCCGGTTTGAAGTAGCAGAGTTTCAGCTTGATGCCGAGGTCAACAATGCCATTTCGCAGAACATAGAGCAAGCCGTGTTCGCTGATACACTGCTCCAGACGGTGGTAGAGCTTTTCCGGCGCATTCTCTCCGTAGTATTTCTGATATTTTGCCCACGCCTTTGGTTGTGTCTTTTTGATGAATCCGCACAGCACATTCATATAGATGCACTTATCCAGATCAAGCTGACGGCTGTTCAGGGAAACATAGCCACCAGCCGGAGAGAGCAGAAAGGTTTCTATATCTGTCTCAAAGCGTTTTTCTGTTTTGTCCATGTTCACATCTCTCTTTTTCCGGTGACATATTCATAGATAAGCGATTTTTTGTATTGTTGGAGTTTTTCGATTTTCTGTTGTTTGAGAAAGATAAGTTTGTCTATCTGAGAGCATTTCTGGTCGAGATAATCTGCTATTGCTTGTTGTTCTTCCACTGGTGGAACTAAAACAGGCATACTTTTCAATAAACTTTGTCCTAAACTTGCCCTTGTAACAATATTCATTTCTTTCGCTAAATAAAAACGATGATGATTACCTCTGAAATAATATTTTGCGAACTGAGTAATAAGTTTTTCGTTAAAGGGACGTATTCTTATTACGAATCCTGCAAAGGTTGCATCAGGGATTGTTTTTTCACACACGCAAGAAAAACCGACCTCCTCAATTGTTTCGGAGGTTCTTGTAAAGAATATATCGCCTTTCTGAACTGAATACTGTTTTCTTTCAGCTTCGGTTGTTTCAACTAATCCATTAACAGTATCAGGCAATGTATAATTCCTGTAAATATCCCCATAGCTTACAAAGGGATATCCTGTTCCGAAATGTTCACCGCTTTTACTGATTCCGTTTTGAGGTGTTCCAATATTTCTAAGCCGACATATTTCACAATTTACAGGAATACTACCAATAAATTCGTACCCGCTATCTTTCATCGGTGCATCAGGATTAAGCCCCCTCGTCACGGTTTCTGTAATCAAACTCTGCTTGTAGGTTTTCAGCTTTGCAATCTGCTGTTCCTGATTGGCTATAAGATTATCAATCTGGGCGCATTTGCGTTTTATAATCCCAACGATAGCATTTTGCTCTTCAATTGTCGGAAATGGGATTTCATATCCTTTTACATTTTCTGCATTGATTGTCCAGCGATTATCAAACGAAACACCCTTACCATGCGCAAACATAGCCATTGTCCAATATTGCACTTTGAAATAATAATCAAAATAGAACGGATTTACAGCTTGCTTTGCTCTTAGATTTACATAGGCTGGACTGATAACCCCTTCAACCTCGGAAACATTACAATTAGCGCCAGAATACAAGTCCATTGGATTCAAAAGCAAATCACCAATCTGTACAGGGTTGTAATCATCATAGCTTTCAGCCATTTGTCCTTCATTTATAGTAACGTCCTTTACCTGAATACCACTTCTTGCAAGTTTAAGAACAGTAGGATTCTTTATTCCTGCTTTGACTTTGGAAATATAAAAAATTTCTTTTACACGCCTGATTTCCCAATTGACTGGAATTGAAGGACACCATACAATGCCAGTTTGTTTTCTCTCACGCATTTCCAAACAACTCCTTCATCAGTGTTGTTTCCTCTTTCTCCAGAGCCTTGATGTCAGCAAAAATCTCCTCCGATGATTCCGGTGCTGTAAACTTGTAGAACAGCCTTGTGAACGGTATCTCATAGCCTGTCTTGTCTTTTTTACGGTCAAGAAATGCAAGCGGATTATAGGGCAGGACATTCTTTTTCATATACTCGTCAATATCCTCCGAAAGTGGAATGACCTCCGAATCGCTTGCACCCTTGACAGGCTGGAGCTTGCCCTTTTTCAGTATGGAATTTCCGTCTTCATCAGTTTGTGCCGTCTCCACCGTCACCTTTGTGAAACCGAAGAAAGCATTGTCGAACTTTTTAGATTCAACAACCAGATTGCCGTCTGTGTACACATCATCGGAAAATGCTGTATAGGCTTTCATAATCAATGCGATGCAACGATCGTCAAGGTCAACACGTTTGTCGCCGATATTCTTACGGCGTTTTACAAAGCATTTTGAAGCATCAATGAGCTGTACCTTGCCGAGACGTTCGGCAGGCTTGCCCTTTGTCAATACCCATATATATGTAGAAATACCCGTGTTATAAAAAAGGTCTGTCGGGAGCTGCACGATAGCTTCAACCAAATCACCCTCCAGTAGATGTCGGCGTATTTCAGAAGCACCGCTTCCGGCATCTCCCGTGAACAGCGATGAGCCATTCTGAATGATTGTCATACGACCGCTACCTTCTTTGAGCTTCTTGACGCCATTGAGCATGAACAGCATTTGTCCGTCAGAGATTGCTGGAAGTCCAGCACCAAAACGCCCATTAAAACCTTTTTTGGCTTCTGCTTCTACTTCGGATTTCTCTCGCTTCCAATCGATACCAAAAGGCGGATTGGAGATAATGTAGTCAAATTCATAGCCGCTGAATTTATCATCGCTCAATGTGTCGCCATACATCATGCCGGAAGCGTTACCGCCCTTGATTAGCATATCCGCCTTTGCGATAGCATAGGTTTCGGGATTGAATTCCTGGCCGAAGCAGGTCAGACTGGCTTCCGGGCTGATTTCGGTCAGACGTTCTGTCAAACAGCCGAGCATCTGGGAAGTACCCATTGCCATATCGTAGGCAGTTTTGGTACAACCGTTCTTGCTGATTTCGTCCTTTTCTGGTGCAACTAATAATTCCGTCATGAGATAAATAATATCACGGCTGGTGAAATGTGCTCCGGCTTGCTCATCATAGCTTTCGGAGAATTTCCGAATGAGTTCCTCAAAGATATAGCCCATATCCGCAGATGTAATCTTGTCCGGAGACATATCACCCTTTGCGGAAACAAACTCCTGTACGACAACGAACAGCACATTTCCTTCTGCCATAGTGCGCACTTGGTCAGCGAATTTAAAATTTGATATTATGTCAAGGATATTTTTAGAAAATCCTTGCAGATATGCTTCAAAATTCGACTCGATGTTATCCGGATCGGAAACCAGCTTCTTGAAATCAAATTTACTCGTATTGTAGAACGGATAGCCTGCTGTTTTACAGAGGATACCGTCACGTGCTTTGCCCTCTACCTTCATGCCAGTAAGTTTTTCAGCCATCTGCACTACAACATTCTTTGTTGGTGCAAGTGCATCGTCAAAGCGTTTCAGAACGGTCATAGGTAAAATAACCTTGCCGTATTCATGTGGCTTGAACAGCCCGACAAGGTGCGTAGCGATTTCCCATATAAGATTGGCTTTTGCCTGTATATTGCTATTTGTCTGCTTTTGCAGTTCATTGATTGCCATGTAAATGATCTCCTTCAAAGCTTAAATTATTCAAAGATTTTAAGAGGAATACTTCTATTCTCTGTTTATAAAGTGTAGTATAAAAGCCATAATTTTAGGTTATGGTGTTATTGTTCCATCTTTTATATGGTAATCTATCTTGTGCTGAGTACAAAACTCAATTACAACATTTGCACACTGATTAAAAAACTGATTTCTCAACTTATATGCTGTTACCTCTTTATTGTAATGCATACGACCAAAAATAATTTTATCTACAAATGAGATGGTATGAAGAATCTCAAGCAAGTCTTGTTCAACAATATTGGGAGTAGGATAGGGTTCTATACTTACCCATGTCCTGCAGCCTGCATCATGCAGTGCTTTCAATGCTGCAACTCTATCAGTTATAGGTGCAGAACCCGGCTCATATTTTTTTCTGAAATTTTCGCTTAATGACACGAGAGTTATGCCGTACACATTATTGGGCGACTGCTCGGATAATTCAATTGGCAAGATTCCTTTTGTTAATACCGAACAATTTATGTTAGATTCATTGATTTTCTGAATTGCCTTCAGACTCATTTGCTGAATTTCAGGATACCCAAACATAAAAGGATCAGTCGTGAAACATAAAGGAGAGTCATTTTATCTTTAAATCTCGGAATTTCAGCATCAAGAAGTTCAAGTGTATTTTCTACAAGTGCTGGTTCGCACCATTCCTCGTATGATGTTACTTCACCAAATCTTTTTTTTTGAAGGAAAGCATAACAAGGATAGTTGCATCCATGTGAGCAACCTAAAACGTGATTCATGGTATAATCACCGTACTCAACCCCTGTTTTATAAATCATACTTTTTCTTCTTATAAATTTTGTAACCTTCATTATTTCGCCCATTTTATTAACACCTTTTGCTTGTTTTTCTTACTTGTCTTTTCTTCCATAAATGATGTAGGGCGACCACCTTTGGTAAATGGTGGTTCTCTTTGCACTTCCAGCCTTCCAGATTTCTCAAATTGCTTGAGTTTCTTCTTAATTACCCCTGTTTTACAGATAGGGCCATAAACCATAAAGAAATAGGATAATGCCTTGTTCAAAGGATAATAATCCTGTAACTGCGAGAAAAAAGATATTGTCTTCTCCTCTATCTCTGATTCATCTATAATTTGACTATTCACATCCTCATTGAATAAGGCCATCTGTCCATCCGTTTGAATTTCACGCCACGCTTCCCAACGATTGCATATGTTATACTAGCCTCTAATATAATATCCATTCAAAGAAGAATCTAACAATTCAAAATTAAAAGATAAAAGAGAAG
>CAMWKY010000040.1 GCA_947174965.1 uncultured Ruminococcus sp.
CTCTTATGTCATATGCTTCAAGGTTTTCTCTGAAAAGGGCGATGGTATCAACATGACTTATTCCCCTTGTCCTTGATGCTGTCACCAATCTGAAATCACCGTGCTTTGCGGATTCAACCCACACAAGCCCGTCATTGTTTCCATTCAGCTTATTAATTATCATATAGCCAAGATTAAGCGGAAATCCTGCTGAAAAAACGTTTTTCATACATGACATACAACTTCTGTATGAAACATTCGGAGAATCAACCATATATTCTGAAAGCTCATTCAGTCTTTTTGGTGATAAGTCTTTTACACCGGCAACAAAATCAGGCTCATTGTCGCCAAGTTTTCTGAAAATACTGTTATACCGCCTTGCAATCCATTCAAGCGTTTTCGGGGAAAACTTTGCAAGCAGATAGTCAACCATATCACTACCGCCATGCGGAGTATTTATTGTTGTAAGCGTTGCAACATATTCATCAAGTCCGAGAGTGCTTATTGCGTATCGTGAATCAAGACCGCCTTTTGAATGTGCGATTATGTTCACTTTTTCTGCTCCCGTTTCGACAATTACTTTCATAACTGCCTGTTTCAGTTCCTCCGCACTGTCGGGGATTGACCTTGCTGACTGCTGATTACCATAATAAACTTCTGCGCCGTTTCGGATAAGACTTGCAGGAACACGTCCCCAGTAGTTCATCAACTGCCAGTCACGGAAAAAAATACCATGCACCATAACAACAGGATATTTTGTTTTACAGATTTCATTTTCGGCTCTTGCGTTTTCAAGTTCAAGCTTATCTGATTCAAAAATATATTCTTTTTTTGCTGTCTTGTAAAATTTACAAATCAATACAAGATTCACAACAGGAAACCACCACAAAAGAAAAAGCAGAATGTAGTCATTAAGTTTAATCTGCTTTGAACTTACAGCCGTTTTTATAAATCCTGACAAAAAAGTGACAATCAGGCAAATCAACGGTATGACAATTGAAAATATTTTTGTCAAAGTTGCTGCATCTGTGTGTATAAAGTACAATATTACTATAGCAGTTTCGGGAATCAGGGCAGTTCCTGAAAGCCATATAAGACTTGTACCCCTTTTCAGTGATTCAAGCCTGAAATTCTTCAATAGTGCTTTTTCGTTTCTTATCAAATCCACAATAAACAGGAAAACAAATACTACAGTTATTTCAATTTTATATGGTATTGAAAGAGACGTTTCCGTCCAGAACGGAATAACATTATAAACAAGCAAAAGAAAAAACAAATCTAATATTTTACTCATTATGCCTCACTAAAAAACAGGCTGTTCCAGAATTAGAGGAACAGCCGATGTGTTCATTGATGTTTTTCTCAATCGTTCATGAAATCTTCTTCCATGATGTCAGCAACTCTTGTTCCACAGCGACCGCAGAACTGGAATCCCTCTGCAACTTCCGCATTACACTTAGGGCATACTCTACGACCTTTAAGGCTGTTAAGTTCAAACTTCATCTTCTTGATTCTTCTGCGTCTCTGGTCAATATCATCACAAAGCACCTTGAGATTTGCAGGGTCTTCATTTGGATTCTTGTAATATTTCTTGCCGATGTCAGCAAAAATTTCAACGATTCTTTCTTCCTCATACAAAATCTTGTTTTTAAGATTGCTGATTTCTGCCACGCTCTTTGTTTTGTCATTGATAGTTCTGCTAACGTCACCGAATTTATCAATAATGCTCATTTTAATCACTCCTGAATATAAATTCATGCAGAAAATATGTATCTGCATACCTGTATTTATTATTATACAATTTTTATGCTGATTTGTCAAGTAGTTTTATGTGTTCTCTCCCTGAAAAAGAGAGAGAACACAAAAAATTTACATTTCCGTAATATCTTTTTCTGTAAGAATAATAATTCCGCCATTTGTAAATGCAGTTTCAGCTGTAGAATTATCGTCAACACGAATAACAAATGATACTGCTTTGTCTGATGCACCTGTAAAAGCATAAAGATATTCCAAGTTTACATTTTCACTGCCAAGAATATCAAGCACACGGCTAAGCTGTCCTGGAGCATCAGGAATTGAAATAGCAAGAACTTCTGTAACTGTAACAGCATAACCTGCTTTTTTGAGTACATCTGACGCTTTGTCCGTGTCATTAACAATGATTCGGAGAATACCAAAATCAGAAGTATCAGCAAGACTTAAAGCACGGATATTCAATTTGTTCTCCTTAATAACTTTCATTACACCTGTTAACTGATTCGGCTTGTTATCTACAAAAACCGAAATTTGTTTTGCATTTGCCATATAAACCCTCCTTGTTTATTAGTCGTGAAGTTTTCGTCTGTCGATTACACGGACAGCCTTACCCTCACTTCTTGTAATTGATTTAGGTGATACAAGATGCACTTTCGGATTTATTCCGAGCATAAGTTTAATAGCCTGTGCAAGTGATTTTTCCTGCTCCTGCATATCCTTGACCTTATCCGAGAACTGTTCAGGATTCATTTCAACATTAATATCAAGTGTATCTGTGTTGTTTACTCTGTCAACCTCAATCAGATAATTCGGGGAATAGCCCTGCTCAATAAGTACGGTTTCAATCTGTGACGGGAATACGTTTACACCACGTATAATAAGCATATCGTCACTTCTGCCCATTGGCTTGCTCATCTTTATAAGAGTACGTCCGCACGAACATTTCTTGCGTGAGAGTACACACAAATCTCTTGTTCTGTATCTGAGAAGCGGAAATGCCTCTTTTGTGATGCTTGTGAATACAAGTTCACCAACTTCACCCTCCGGAAGTACCTCTCCTGTATCAGGATTGATGATTTCAGGGATAAAATGGTCTTCGTTGATGTGCATACCTGTCTGCTCACTGCATTCAAATGATACACCAGGACCGCTTGTTTCTGTAAGTCCGTATATGTCATATGCCTTTATTCCAAGTGATTGCTCAATAGAGTGACGCATTTCCTCTGTCCAAGGCTCTGCTCCGAAAATACCGGCTTTAAGCTTTATGTCATCTGTTGTATAACCCATATCGTGAAGTGTTTCACCAATATATGCAGCATAGGACGGTGTACAACAGAGAATTGTTGCACCTAAATCACGCATGAATGTAATCTGTCTTTCTGTGTTTCCGCTTGACATTGGAAGTGTGAGACAGCCGACTTTATGTGAACCACCGTTCAATCCCGGACCACCTGTAAAAAGTCCGTAGCCATAGCATACCTGACAAACATCTTCTTCTGTTCCGCCTGCTGCTGTTATCGCTCTTGCACAACAATCCTCCCATAAATCAATATCGTGCTGAGTATAAAACGCAACTACACGCTTGCCAGTTGTACCGCTTGTGGACTGTATTCTCACACATTCACTCAACGGCTTTGCAAGAAGTCCATAAGGATAAGCATCACGCAAATCGGCTTTTGAGAGAAACGGAAGCTTGTGCAAATCATCTGTTGATTTAATGTCATCAGGTTTTACGCCCTTTTCGTCCATGAGATTGCGATAATACTCAACATTCTCATAAACGTGCTTTACCTGTGCGACAAGTCTTTCGTCCTGCAACTTCTTCATGTCCTCACGGGACATTGTTTCGATTTCCTGATTCCAATATTTTTCCATTGGTAACATCTCCTTTTATATAAATATTTTAATAATAATCATCTTCATTTTTTTTCTTAACTGTCAGGCACATTGCAATTATCCCAACTGTAAAAAGTGCTGTCAGCATTGTTACAAGACCCGATTCAGTAAGAACTGCTATTCCTGCAACATAGTACAAAAATATATATGGCAGCATCTTTTCAGCAAATGATAAATGCAATATCAAGACGAATAAAGCGTAAAGAGTAAGCATAGCAAAAAGTATTCCGATAAACAGCAGTATTTTTACTACAGTTGCGATATAGCCGAAATGATAATCGGACGGCAACGCTTTATTATAGGATATATTGCGTTCACTAAGCCTGATACCGCCTGTTTTAACCGCAGTATATTTTCTGCCGTCTGCACTATATAAATATGTAAATGTTGACGGAAGTTTTGTCTTTTTTTCTTCATAAATCAGTATTGCTTTGGTCTGAACATATTTTTCAGCATGACTTTTCTGAATAGTCACACCTGAAAATATAAATATTACTGCAATCAATCCCAGAATTACAGTTATTATTATTTTTTTCATATGTTTTTACTACTTATTCACTCCACCTGAACTCATAACCCTCTGAATGATATTCAATAGTATTGCTTACAGGTATATAAGCACCATTGATATATGCGGTAAGATAGATTTTGTAATCGCCCTTTCTGAACAGCTTGTTGTAAACGTCAAGACTTTTGCTTGCACCTGTATACTCCAGTTTTTCACTGTCACGATAAACATTCCAGCATAGATTTAAATAATCGCCGTCAGGCTCATCACGTGTAACAACCATATCTTCATTCATTTCAATATGAAAAGCAATAACGTCTCCTGCATCTGCTATACGCTTATACTTGTATGATAAGTACTCAAACGGTTCACCGTTTACTGTAACATCAGCTGAACATTCCTTGAAAGTAATATCCCCCTCACGTCCGATAATGGCAGCATAGTCGTCATTTCCGCCTTTTACAGTTCCAGAAACGCTGACATTTTCAAAAACACCCGGATAGTAAATTTCTCCGCCTGCTATTCCAACACACCCTGTCGCTGAAACTCTTGCATCTGTGAAATTTATATCCCACATCGATACACCAAGCCCATAGCCGATAAATCCGGTATCGCAATAGTTTTCTTTTATAGTAAGACCTTTTATTGTGTGATTCTGTCCATCAACAACTCCCGAAAATGCCATCGAAGTTGCATCAGTCCAGCCCATAGACTTCCACATATAATCCGACAAATCAATATCATCTTCAATTATAAGACTGATTTTGCTGTCAATTCCGTTGACGTACCATACAACAGATGCAAGCTGTTCGGGAGTTGATACATGAAATTCCGGAGCATTTTCCATAGCCCATTCCTTGTCAGCAAGTTTCATTATATCGCCTGTATCATTTTCACGCTCCCAGTCTGTAATATATTCAGACGGATTTTTTTCATAGGCATACTCTGAAACGTCAATGCCCCAGCACTCATACCACTGATAAGCGTCCGCAAGAAGATAAACGCCCTGTTCTTTGATTTCAGCCGAAACAGTACAGTTATCAGTATCAAGAACGGAGTCTATCGTATTATAAAAGTATTCGTCTTCGTCATAATGAAGTACAATAAGATTCTTTTCGGGTATTCCACGCAGTTCGTCCTTATCATAAGTAAAAGATATGGACGGCATACTTACTTCTTCGCCGTATGTCAGTTCAAAAGGTACTCCGACAAGTCCGACAACACCATTATGAAGATAGTTTGTGTCATATATATCACTTACACTTGCATATTTTTTGATATTGCCAGTACATTCACCCGAAAATGCAAATCTTATTACTTCGGGTTTCTTTGAATTGTTTATAGTCTTGTGACATTCCTGCAAAGTCGGCTCATTTTCAGTGATTTCAGTTGCGGATTCTGTAGTTTCTTCTATAGCTGATTCTGTAGTTACTTCAGATGTTTCAGCATTTTCAGAAATATCTGCTATTTCATAAGCCTGAAACATTCCGCATGAGTAAAGTATTGTACTGATAAATGAAAGCAGTATAACCGCTGATAAAATTTTCCTCATGCGTTCTTACCAAGTTCAAACGCTTTCTTGTTCATCTCCAGAAACTGCGGTTTAACGCACTTTTCAAGTGCATTCTGCCAAAGTTCGTCGGCAAAATCCATTTTAGATGCAAGTACGCCCATAAGTACAACATTAGATGCTTTTGCTGTTCCTGCCTGCTCCGCAAGTGAAAGTGCATCTACTGCTGTAACGTCCGCACCCGCATTCTCAAGCTTTTCAACAAGATTTTCAGGATATGTCATTGCTCCTGTAATTACGGGCATAGGGTCAATTTGCTGTGTGGACGTAATCAGCTTACCTCCCTTTTTGAGATACGGAAGATAGCGTGCCGATTCAAGCAGTTCAAATGAAATTATTGCATCTGCTTCACCTTTTTCAATTACAGGCGAATAAACCTTGTCACCGTATTTTACATATGTAACAACAGAACCGCCACGCTGTGACATTCCATGTACTTCGCTGACTTTTACGTCATATCCCTGTGCGAGCAGTACGTTTCCGAGAAGTCTTGACGCAAGTAGCGAACCCTGTCCGCCTACTCCCACTATCATAATTGATTTAGTTTCCATAATTAAAAATCTCCTGTCTGTTTTATAAAGAATCCATTTTTGAAGAATCATCTTTATACTTATAATTATTTCTTTTCTGCTCTGTAACGAGCTTTTCAATTTTTTTCTTTTCCTTATAGTCAGTTTTCAGAACGTCTAAAACTGTATTCATTACTCTTTTATCATCATATCTTTCCTGAATCTCAGATACTTCATCGAAATTGACATAATCATCAATTTCCGACCTGCGACCCCTTCTTTTAGTGAGAAGATAAGCAGTATAGCCGATTATCATCTTGACATAAGCAAAAATGATTTTATGATACGGTTTCCTCATTCTATTTTCCCATTTTTGCAAAAATACCTATTCCGCCGACAATACCGAAAAGACTGCTTTTTAAAAGTGATGCTATATATTTGCCTTTCATATCAAGATTTTCAAGCAGTGTACTGAAATTTGAGAAACATTCGCCGAAAGTACCTTCTTTTACGCCGAAATTTTCTTCAACAAATTCAGTAAACAGCTCATCTGTGAGAATACTTTCCACTTCTGCCCTTGTCATATCACTTTCTGCTAAAACACCTGTTATAATATCCTCACGGTAAGTTGGAAGATATTCCTTGAAAGTATCTGCAAGTTCCCACGTCCATACAATTTTTTCGGATAAAATCATTGCTATGGCAAATACTACGAAAAAAATCACAAGCATAAGCCATATCGGCAGTGCATCAGTATCTTTCACCATAACTCCATATCCTATAATTATTCCAAAACCTATAAGTATTCCTACGGCTGAAAAAACAAAGCCGATTTTTCCAAGAATAATCCATATTAACATACCCGGAATTGCACCAATAACTGCACCGACCAATCCTTTTAATGCCGTAATTACTGGTGATTCTCCATAATTATCCATTTTAAATTCCTTTCTGTTTATCAATTCATTAATTCAAGTTCGCCGTCAACAAAGCCAATTGCAACGTGTTTTGACGATAAAATTTCACATTCTTTCATGTATTCAAGTACCCATGATTTTATAAGTGCCTGTGCTGATTCATGGTCTTTGTTTTCTTCGTCGGAAAGTTCAATGCAGAAAATATCTTCTCCACTGCTCCAAACTTCCTCACAAGCCCAGTCATCATCATCTGCATCAAACACATTGCAAGCCACAAGCTGTACGCTGTATACAAAATCTTCTGCTGATTCTTCATAAAGATTAAAGCAGAAAGCCTTTATATCTGTCGGCATATCATTTTCAAGCTGACTGTTAAGCCAGTTTGCAAATTCTGTATAAATTTCGTTCATTATTAATCACCCCATGAATAATTTTTTTCAAATATTTCAAGTCCGGTACGCATAATTTCTCTGATTAACTTCCGTTCTCTTTTCGTGAAAATCGGTTCATATTCGCAACCCTCTGGAGTAACGGCAGGAAGATTCAGTCCCCAGAAAAGCTTGTTATAGCAACGATTAATACGCCTTGTTCTTACGGGTTCAAGTTCTTTTCCGATAGAGTATGCAATATCTGAAAACAGATTCCAGAAGTCAATCAGAAAATTACAGTCCATTTCTTTTGAATGCGTTTCAATCCAGTAAAAAAGCCTTTCTACATCATAAAATACTGTTTCATCTGTTTCAAATCCAAGTTTTTCAGCTTTTTTCCGTGCCTGCTCCTCAGACGAAAAAGCAATAACTTCTCCATTTGAGGTATAAACACGGTCTTTCATATTTTCATCTTCATACCATATAAGAAAATCTGAACTGTCACCGAAACATGAATAACTTAATTCAATGATATATCCGTTCATCAGCTGATAGCTCCGAACTTACACTGTTCTTTACAAATACCACAACCAACACACTGTGTATGGTCGATAACTGCCTTTTTATCCCTGATTGAGATTGCAGGACAACCCAGTTTCATACAAGCCTTACAGCCTACGCACTTTTCAACGTCTACCTTGAATGGTGCATTATGCTTGACATATTTAAGCAATGCACATGGACGGCGTGAAATAATCACTGATGCTTCATCTGATGCAAGTTCTTCTTTTATAGCCTTTTCAGTTTCAGCAAGATGATACGGGTCAACCACACGCACACGCTTAATGCCGATAGCTTTACAGAGTTCCTCAAGATTTACAGCAGATGCAGGGTCGCCCTTTAAGTTTTTGCCTGTTGTTGGATTCTGCTGATGACCTGTCATACCCGTAATTGAGTTATCAAGGATTATAACAGTGGAATTTGAATTGTTATAAGCAATATTTACAAGTCCTGTCATACCACTATGCATGAATGTTGAATCACCAATAACAGCCACGCTCTTATGTTCTGATTCTGCACCTTTTGCCTTGTTGAATCCATGAAGTGCCGATATTGATGCGCCCATACATATTGTTGTATCAACTGCATTAAGCGGTGCAGCTGCGCCAAGAGTATAACAGCCAATATCTCCCGAAACTGTTACACCAAGTTTTTTCAGACAATAAAACAATCCTCTGTGCGGACAGCCTGCACACATAACCGGCGGACGTATCGGAATATTTTCATCAAGTGATACTGATTCTTTCTTTTCACCAAGCAATTTCTCCGCAATAACAGCCTGATTGATTTCACCGATACAACCAAAAATACTCTTGCCCTCAATATTATTCACACCAATATTTCTGCAATGCGATTCAATAATGCTATCAAGTTCCTCAACTATAACTATTCTGTCATATTTTGCGGAAAAATCCTGTATCAGCTTAACAGGCATCGGATTTACCATTCCCAGTTTGAGTACAGATGCCTTGTCGCCCAAAGCCTCTTTTACATACTGATAAGCTGCACCATTTGTTATAACACCAAACTCCGCATTTTCTGAAATCTCAACACGATTCAGTTGACTTGTTTCAGCATATTCAGTAAGTTTCTGTGTACGTTCCTCAACAAAAACGTGTCTGCCTTTTGCAAACGCAGGCATCATGACATATTTTTGCGGATTTTTTGTATATTCTTTTAATTCAAGCTCCTGTCTGTCTGCTGTTTCAACAATACTTTGTGAATGTGCAACTCTTGTTGACATTCTCACGATTACGGGAGTATCGAACTGCTCTGAAATCTCAAATGCAAGCTTGACAAATTCCTTGCACTCTCCTGAATCGGACGGCTCAATCATAGGAACTTTTGATGCAATTGCATGATGTCTGCTGTCCTGCTCATTCTGCGATGAGTGCATACCTTGGTCGTCCGCTACTGCTATAACCATACCTGCATTAACACCAGTATAAGATGCAGTATAAAGAGGGTCAGCAGCTACATTCAAGCCGACGTGCTTCATTCCGCAGAAACTTCTTGCTCCTGCAATTGATGCACCCAAAGCTGTTTCCATTGCTACTTTTTCATTAGGCGCCCACTCTGCGTATACTTCATCATACTTTGCAACTTCCTCTGTGATTTCAGTTGACGGCGTACCGGGATAACTTGATACTACCTTACAGCCTGCCTCAAATAAACCTCTTGCAAATGCTTCATTTCCTAACATTAATTTTTTCATTTACCTTTCTCCTTTTGTTAATTTATTTATCATATCTTTTAATTCCTCAATGCTGATAGATTCTTCTTTTGTAAAGCTTTCATAATAGCATTTTACATAGAGTCTGCCGTTTTTCCATTCGATAAAATCGACATCATCTAAATATATTTCCTCATCTTCATAAATGTCAAAAATGTCATATAATTTTACAAGATGCGGATTGAAAGCAAGCGGATTTGAAAAATCGCCTACCACAACATAATAAGGTCCAGCCCAATAACAGCCACCGTATGCAATCAGATTTGATTCCCTGTCATAATGAATATCAGTTATAATAAATGATTCTCCGCACGGATATGAGTAATCATGCTCATAGCCTTCGGGAATATAGTTATATACTTCCAATGTATCAACATCAATATAGCTTATGCCGTATAAATCCACTTTAAATGGGTGGTATCTGTGACCGTTGCTGTGGTATATAAACTCACTGAACGGTTTTGACATATGTGAATTTTTATAACATTCATAAAGGATATTGCCCGATTTTTTCAGACTGCACTTCAATAAACTTGCTCTTGTTATCAAAGTACCATTTTCATTTTCGTAGTCATCAACATAGCTTTTATAATTAACAGAATATCCGTCGGAAAGTTCATATTCTTTCTCCTCACAAAAATATTTTTCGTCCTCTGCATACATAATTTTCTCAATAGATTTTCTGTATTCGTCAGTATCATACATATTTCTGTATGAAAATCCCTTATATTTTTCAATGCTCATATGTATTGTATCACAACAGAAAGTCAAATCATTTAAAGTGACTTTATAATTTTCTCCTGTTTTCTCAATGCTGATATTTTCAATAACTTCCCAATTTTTAGCACTTCTTACATCTTCGCAGATATGCTGAAATTCAAAGTAAAAACTACTTAATATATCATTGTCTGCAAAATCTCCCCATATTGATATAGTATAATCTGAAAAAACGTGTATTTTTGTGATTACAGAACCGCTGAAATTGCATTGCTTAAACTTTTCCTCATTGTAGTACATCTTTTTTACCTCTGTTTACTTATCATTTCTTTAAGTTCATTTACACTTATGGATTTTTCTGTTTTGGAATCGCATATAACATAAAGTCTATTGTCTTTCCATTCCTTGAAAACAATATCATCATATACATCATAATCAGAGTCAAATATATAATGCAGATTTATCAGATGCGGATTGAAATTCAGCGGATTTGAAAAATCCCCTACCATGACATCATTAGGACAAGCCCAATAACAACCGTCATATGCAATCAAATCTGACTTTTTATCATAAAAAGCATCTGTAATTATAAAAGATTCTCCCATTGGAGCAGGATGTAAATGCGGATAGCCTTCAGGAATGTAGTTGTATACTTCCATAGTATCAATATCAAGATAGCTTATGCCGTATAAATCAACATGAAACGGAAAATATCTGTGTCCATTGCTGTGGTTGATAATTTTTGTAATCGGTCTTACATGGCAATCAAATTCGTTGTATTCATGAATTATTTTTTGAGTTGATGTTTCAATCAAAGCACATCTATTAGCTTCAAATATGCTATTCTCTCTGTTATCCTCATATTCTTGAACTTGGAATGAAAATTCCACAATTTGCTTATCCAATTCTAAGACTTGAAT
>CAMWKY010000041.1 GCA_947174965.1 uncultured Ruminococcus sp.
TCCCTATATTCTTCAGAAAAAATTTTCCCCTCAATTCTGATTTTATTTATAAATGCAGTATTTTCATAGGGTACAAGCAGGCTCATACGTTTTGCAGTTTCGGGCAGATTGTGCATGATACATTTCAAAAGTCTGTCAAATCCGTCATGATGCTTTGCGGAGATGATTACATTATTGTCATCTTCAAAAACCATATCAGGATTAAGTGCAATATCAGCCTTATTCATGACATTTATTATGGGTATGCCGTCACAGCCCAGTTCCGAAAGCAGTTTTGCGGTAACTTCTGCCTGCTGTTCACGTTCGGAAGAAGATAAGTCCTGCACATTAAGTATAATATCCGAGCATGAAGCCTCCTCCAGTGTTGACTTGAAAGCCTCAACAAGATTATGTGGAAGACGACGTATAAGTCCGACTGTATCAATAAGCATTACACTTCTGCCGTCGGGAAGTTCGATTGAACGGGAAGTTATATCAAGTGTTGCGAACAGCTTATTTTCTGCAAGCACACCCGCATCAGTAAGAGCATTCATAAGCGTCGATTTGCCAACGTTTGTATATCCGACAATTGCACAACACAAAATGCCATCTTTTTTACGTCGGGAGCGTGAAAAATTACGATGTTTTTCAAGTTCTTCAAGTTCCAATTCAAGATATGAAATTCTTTTGCGGATATGTCGCTTGTCGTATTCAAGCTTCATCTCTCCTGCACCCCTTGCACCGATACCGCCACCCTGACGTGAAAGAGATGTACCCATGTTGGTGAGACGTGGCAGTCTGTATTTCTGTTGTGCAAGTTCAACCTGTAGTTTACCTTCTTTTGTCCTTGCTCTTTGTGCAAATATATCAAGAATAAGCATTGTGCGGTCGATTACACGAACATCAAGTATTTTTTCAATATTACGCACCTGAATACCTGTCAATTCATGGTCAAATATTACAAGTTCTGCTTCTAATATTTCAAGCTGTTCCTTAATTTCTTCAAGTCTGCCTGCTCCCATGCAGGTTGCAGGGTCGTAAGATGCTTTTTTCTGAATAACCTCCCCGACTACTTCAGCATTTGCAGTTTCAGCAAGTTCAGCGAGTTCTTTTATTGATGTTTCTGTGTCAAATTCACCTGTATCAACGCAGGCGAGAATAGTTTTTATCGGTAAATCATCTGTTTTATTTTCGTACATAAATTCTCCTTTATCAAGTTGATGATTCAAGATATTCTGAACCGTCATCAGCATAACTGTAGATGTTTGTGTGTATTTGTCCGTCCTCCCATGATTTGTAGGATTCTGTTTTTCTGAATGGTTTCAGCCTGCTGTTATCCCACTTATACTGAATAACACGTTCAGTATATTCATCATCTTGTCGCTCGCTGAGAATATTATCGCTCTCAACAGTAAGTATTTTTCCGATTTTTGTAAGCTCACTGTTTTTTGTAAAATTATTCTCAACAGGCACATAGCAGTAATAATTCCCGAAAGTCTGGTAAGAACCATTATTTTCAAATGGCACAAAAATATCATTATATCCATCAAAATTAAAATCAGCAACAACAATTTTGCTTTTGTCGGGAACGTATGTAAATTCAAGAGTTTTCACGGTTTGCCCGTCAACAATCAAATCTATTTCAGTATCATATTGAGTATATGCTATATTTTTCGGCTCATTTGCTGTTGTTGCAGTTTCAGTGTCCTTGCTTTTCATTTTGCTTGTGGGCAGAGAAACAGGCTCATATACAACAAAATTCTTTGTTGTAACATATTCTTCCATACTTTTTTCTTTATTTCCGCATGAAACAAGCAGGAGCAGTAAAGGAATAATTACGATAAAAATTTTATTCATTTACTCCTCCACAGAATTTTTTGCAAGAAGTGCAATTTCTTTTGGAGTGAAAACATATTTTTTTCCGCAGAAATGACAACATACCTCTGTATCTTTTCCCTCATCTGCAATTGATTTAAGCTCGTCTGAACCAATACTTATCAGCACTTTTTCAGTTCTTTTTCTACTGCAATCGCATTTATAGACAGGTGATGCACTGTCAAGCTCATTCGGCTCAAGTCCGTTCAGCAACATATCTGCTATTTCTTTCGGGGTTGCACCGTCATCAAGAAGTGCGGAAACAGGATGCATTGCAGACACATTTTTTTCAATCTGCTCAATGCACTTTTCGTCTGCAAAAGGCAAAAGCTGTACAAGGAATCCCCCTGCCGATTTCACGGACAAATCAGTATTAACAAGCACACCAAGTCCGCAGACTGTCGGAATCTGTTCACTTGTTGCATAATAGCTTGCTATATCCTCCGCAACTTCACCAGATACAAGCGGAATAACTCCAACATAAGGCTCACGCATACCCATATCTTTCACAACAGAAAGCGTGCCGTTTTTGCCTATTGCACCCGAAACATCAAGTTTGCCCATGCTGTTCAGCGGAAGTTCCACAACAGGATTATTTACATAGCTTTTTACATTTCCCATACTGTCCGCAACTGCAACAAGCTGACCTGCCTGACCGTCCGCATCAATACGCAATGTTATACTGTCCTCTTTGCCTTTGAGCATATAGCCCATAAGAGAAGCACCGATAGTTAAACGTCCTAAACCTGCCGTTATAACAGCAGATGTCCTGTGAATTTTTTCTATTTCTGAAACTATGTCTTTAGCGTCAAGAACTGCACAGAAGGCAGAACCGTCCGCAGATATAGCCCTGTATAAATTACCCATATATTAAATTCCTTTCAAATAATCTGACCGCTGTCTATACAGCGTACAGCGTAGACGATACGCTGACAATCGGGAGCAGGTGACGAAAAGGTATCATCACCATATTTTCCCAGAATCTCAAAACCTGTTTCGGCAAGCAGTTTTTCAATATCCGATTCACTGTAAGCCTTTTCTGAAAAGCTGTCTGAACTTCTTGAATACAAGCCGTTTTCCTCCAGCTCAAAAAATTCAAGATTCATTTTCACTTCATCAGTTTCAGGCACAAGAGTATTTTCCCATATACAGTAAACCTCGTCTGTTTCGTATGTGAAAGTATTGTTTGCAAGGACATTTCTATGCTTATAAAGCGTGTTCACATCAAATATAAAAAGTGCATCGGGTTCTGAAAAAAATGCGACATTCTCAAATACTTTCCTCACATCTTCTATACTGGCAAGGTGATTTATGCTGTCCAGTGCGCATATAGTTATATCCATTGAGCCGAACATATCAAGTTTCCGCATATCCTGACAAAGATACTGCACATTGGAATCACTGTCAAATTTTTTATCAAGAGCAATTCCAAGCATCTCGTCTGAACAGTCAACACCGATAACATCATATCCGATTTTTGCCATTTCTTCAGATATACTTCCCGTACCGCACGCTAAATCAAGCAGTATATTTCCGTTTGTCCGACGGAATTTCTCTATAATTGCATGAAAATATTCCGCACGCTTTCTGTAGTCTATATTTGCCGTGAGACTGTCATAGTATCTTGCAAAAGCACTGTAACTCATTCTTCAGAAGTCACCTCTGTTGTAGTTTCGGCTGTTGTGGTTTCGGTTGTGGTGGATTCAGTTGTTGTAACTGTAGTTTCAGTTGTGGTTGTTGTTTCCTGATTAAGCGGAATTTCTTCTGTATCGATGATATTATTTTCATCATCAAGTATCAGTTTTTCACGTCTCACAAGAGTTTCTTCACCATTAGGATAATCAAAATAATCAATAAAAACGTCGTCTGAATCTTCCGGACGATATTGTCTTTTCAGTCTGATAATTTCAAGCTTTTTTGCGTCATTCCATTTGTAAGTCTTCTGTTCATATTCAACAGCACTTATATAACAATGACTTGTAAGAGTTTTGTCCTCGTTTATATTGAAATACAGCTTAATATCAGAGAGTTCTGCCCATGATTCAAATTTTTCAGTATCAGGATTATAGTGCATATATACACCGAAATTATTCGGAGTACCTATAAACTGCGGTATATACAAATCGCTGTAGCCGTCAAAATCAAAATCAACTATATTGATAAGAGCTGATTTTTTAGCTTTTCCATTGTGATAATCTTCTGTCTGATAATATTCAATCATGCTTGATGTATCAATTTCAATAAACTGATTTTCCTTGTCTTTCTGCGAAACTTCAATACCATTTTCCCTGATTAAGCAAGATATATCGCCGTTTCTGAATCCAAAATGTGGTTTTGCCGTAGTAGTTGTTGTTTGAGTTGTTGTGACTGTTGTTCTTTTGGTGTTGGAGACTGTCGGAATACGTCCGTTTCCACGATTAGGCGAAACTTTCGGGGCTGAAACTGTAGTACGCTTTGCAATGCTTGCCGTACCTGTTTTTGTTGTTGTATCCGCTTCATCAGTCGATGTTGTTGTGACACGAACAGGCTTTGTCGTTTTCTTTGATGATTCTGTTGTGGATTCTGTTTCATCTGTTGTTTCTTTGTCTTCCGGATTTTCGGTTGTACTGATTGTAGCTTTCTGAATATTAAGCGGTTTTGATTCAGTTGCTTCATCATCTTTTCCACAGCTTGCAAGTGATGCAAGTATACATAAAGTTAAAATAAATGCTGTTTTTTTCATAAATTACACCTCGTCAAATCTAAATGTCTCGGGATTAAATCGGAAGTATTTTCCTTTATCTTTCCCTTTTTCAATATAAATGTCATCATAGCCATCATTATCAACATCTTTGAATATAAACGTACCATGACCGTCACTTTCATAAAACTGACAATCGCACTCAATAGTCTGGATAAGTTCGCCGTTTTCCTTGAAATATATACCAAAAACGTCATTTTTATAAGGAATATAGCATTGATACGGGTGAACGAATATTTCTTTTTCGCTATCGCTTGTAATCTGCTTTCGGCAAATAAGCTGTTCCCCCTTATCTTCGGACTGAAAATAAGTATCAGCATAATTCAGACCGTCATCACCCTTATACTTAATTATTCTGCCCATATAATTCAGATTATCATTGTAAGACTTATAGTAAATATCTTCATTTTCAAGGTGACGGACAAAATATGGCGGTTCTGAAAGCCCATGAAAATTCAAATCAGAATGAATAATATCAAAATTATCTATTGAAATATCATCATTTTCAGTTGCAGGGGATTCTGTTCTTTCATCAAATCTAAATGTATCAGGGTTAAAACGGAAATAGTCTCCTGCACATTCGCCCTCATCTATAACAATATCATTATATCCATCGCCGTCCATATCCTTGAATGAAGCGGTATTTTCAGGCGGAGTGCAGTGACCTGTCGTGTCTTTGTGAGCTTTGTAATTGCCCTCAAAAGTCTGTATTGTATCATATCCCTCACTACACATATGCCATATAACAGAAATTTTATTTTCTTCTGTACGGATATAGCATTGGCTCGGGTGAACGAATATTTCTTCTGCACCTTTTTTTCGACAGACAAGCTGTTCCTCACCTGTAGTATATGATTTGAGAAAAGTATCAGTATATTCTTCCCCGTCACTGCCTGTATATGTAAGTTCTCTGCCTGCATATTCGATTTTATCTTTTGTTTTGTCGTAACTGTAATAAATATCTTCGTCCTCATTGGAATCGCAGATAAAATATTTCAGTTTGTCATCACCAATTCTTCTGAATTGCGCTCTCCTTAAAAAAGTATCAGCAATTGCATTGACAGATGTAAGGTCTACGCCAATTTCATTGAATGTATCCCATTTTTCAAGTTCTGCCGTATCAGGATTGCGGTGATAGTACACGCCTTTTTTGTCATCTGAAAGTAAATACGGTACAAATAAATCCATACAGCCATCGCCGTCAAAGTCTCTTTTTACGAGGTAATCTTCAGGATAAACGCTTATAAGTCCTGTCTGTCCTGATACTTTATAAATATTTGTATCTTCAAGAACCTGAAAAATTTCGCCGTCACGTATTACCTGAATACCATTTTCAGTGACAATAAATTCTTTTCGTGACGCAATTTTTGTTTGTTCGGTTACGGTTTCTGTTGTTATTTCAGGAATTTCAGCAATTTCTGAACTTGAATTATCAGTTTTTTCTGTACAACCTGCCATGATAACGGCACACATAAGAATAAGAGGGAGTTTTTTCATATTTACACCTTATTATGTCTAAAGGGCGACCAGAATACAGTCGCCCAATTAGTTGGATTAATTATTGTTTTCCTTAAGTTTACAGCACTTCTTATATTTCTTACCACTTCCGCAAGGACAAGGGTCGTTGTCACCGATTTTGTCTGCTGTTGCCTGTTCAGTGAAACTTCCGTCACCTGCTCCTGCATTTGGTGCATCAGGCTTTGCAACCTGTTCTCTTTGCGGAGCTTGATTCTGTCGAAGCTTTACAGTAAGCAATGCACGGACTGTATCTTCACGAATTGACTCAACCATAGCATCAAACATTTCAAAGCCCTCATATCTGTACTCAATAACAGGGTTTTTCTGACCGTATGAGCGAAGCGAGATACCTTTTTTGAGTTCTTCCATATCATCAATATGAGACATCCACTTTGTATCAACAGTTTTAAGAAGTATTACACGCTCAACTTCACGGATAATCTCACTTCCATACTGTTCCTCTTTAGCCTGATAAACTTCACCGCATTTTGTATTAAGTGCAGTGATAATTTCTTCACGGGTAACTGTTTTAAGTTCTTCCTCATCAAAGTCAAGGTCTTCTTCTGTTATAAGCCAGCCCATGAAATACTCTTTCAAGCCGATTATATTCCAGTTTTCACGCTCGTCCTCATCTGCAAGATATGTATTTACAGTAGCTGTGATAAGTTCCTCCATCATCTTGAGAATATCCTTGTGCAAGTCCTCACCGTCAAGAACCTGTGAACGCTGTTTGTAGATGATTTCACGTTGAGTATTCATAACATCATCATAATTAAGAACATTCTTTCTTATGCTGAAATTACGTCCCTCAACTTTTTTCTGTGATGATTCAATAATCTTTGAAAGTGACTTGCTTTCAATCGGCATAGTATCTTCAACATTAAGCAGTCTCATCATGTTTTCAAGTCTGTCACCTGCAAAAATACGCATAAGGTCATCTTCTACAGAAAGGAAGAAACAGCTTTCACCCTCATCACCCTGACGACCTGAACGTCCACGAAGCTGGTTATCAATACGGCGTGATTCATGGCGTTCTGTACCAAGAATATAAAGTCCGCCGACTTCTCTTACCTGAACAGCTTTTTCCTTTACCTCTGCATTGAACTTGTTGTAAAGTTCCTGATAAAGCTTTCTTGTTTCAAGTATAGTTTCGTTGTCTGTATCGGCAAATCCGATAGCTTCTGATATTATTTCTTCAGGGATTTCACGCTTGCGGAGTTCAGCTCTTGCAAGAAATTCAGCATTACCGCCAAGCATAATATCAGTACCACGTCCAGCCATATTTGTAGCAATTGTAACAGCACCGTATTTTCCAGCCTGCGCAACAATTTCAGCTTCTTTTGCATGGTGTTTAGCGTTAAGTACCTCATGCTTGACACCTTTTCTTTTAAGCATAGCAGAAAGAAGTTCTGATTTTTCAATTGAAACAGTACCAACAAGTATTGGCTGTCCTTTTTCGTGACATTCTATAATCTTTTCAATGATAGCGGCATATTTGCCTTTTTCAGAAGTATACACCTGGTCATTGTGGTCAATACGGATAACAGGTTTGTTTGTAGGAATTGCAATAACGTCAAGTTTATAGATTTCCTTAAATTCATCTTCTTCTGTCATGGCAGTACCCGTCATACCTGAAAGCTTTGTATAAAGACGGAAGAAGTTCTGGAATGTTATAGTAGCAAGAGTTTTTGACTCACTCTTGATTTTCACACCCTCTTTTGCTTCAATAGCCTGATGCAGACCGTCATTGAATCTACGTCCAATCATAAGACGACCAGTAAACTCATCAACGATAATAATTTCCCCGTCCTGCACAACATAGTCAATTTCATTTTTCATAACACCATTAGCCTTGATAGCCTGATTGATATGATGCAGAAGTGTCATATTTTCAGGGTCCATGAGATTTTCAACACGGAATGCAGCTTCTGCCTTTTTAACGCCACGCTGAGTTATAGTAGCAGTCTTTGCCTTTTCATCTATGATATAATCAGCTGTTTCACTTATATTATCCTGGTCCTCTTTGTCATCAATTTCAACAACAGTAACAGATGAAAGAGTTTTTGCGAAACGGTCAGCAATAGAGTAAAGTTCTGTTGATTTGTCGCCTTTACCTGAAATGATAAGTGGGGTACGTGCCTCATCAATAAGAATTGAGTCAACCTCATCGACAATTGCAAAATTCGGCTCACGCTGTACACGTTCTTCCTTGTGAGTAACCATATTATCACGGAGATAGTCAAAACCAAGTTCATTATTTGTAGCATATGTTACATCGCAGTTATAAGCCGCACGTCTCTGGTCATTGTTAAGACCATGAAGAATACAGCCAACTGTAAGACCAAGCCAGCGGAGTACTTTTCCCATTTCCTCTGCCTGTGTTTTTGCAAGATAGTCGTTTACTGTTACAACATGAACACCTTTTCCAGAAAGTGCATTGAGATAAGATGCAACACAGGCAACAAGAGTTTTACCTTCACCAGTTTTCATTTCTGCAATACGTCCCTGATGAAGAACGATTGCACCGATAATCTGAACAGGATACGGCTTTTTTTCAAGAACTCGCCATGCACCTTCACGGACTGTTGCAAGAGCTTCGGGAAGAATATCGTCAAGTGTTTCCCCTGATTCAAGTCTGTCTCTGAATTCAGCAGTTTTGCCCTTTAATTCTGCATCTGAAAGCTTGCCGTATTCTTCTTCGAGGTCAAGAACTTTATTTTTAATTGGCTCAATACGCTTTAATTCTCTGTTTGAATAAGCATTTGCACCGAAAATATTTTTAAATATACCCATTTGTTTGTATACCGCCTTTTCATGATATAGTAAAATTACATATACTCTATTGTACAACAAAATTATGCTTTTGTCAATAGCAAAATGAAATTCAGCTTATTATTTGTTTATCCATTCTCTTATATCAATATTAGATGTACCATTATTTGTAGAAAGATAGGCATAAAATGCAAGAATAGCAGATGCATCATTTGAATCTGTCTTGCCGTTACCGTCAATATCAGCCTTCCATTTTTGCACGTCATCAAATGTTGACAGAGACGACGTTGAAAGTGCAGAATATTCAGCAAGGACAAGACTTGCATCTTCTGCATTTATATCATTGTTGCCATTGATGTCGCCACATTTCGGGTAGCGTGTCATAACATAAGTGAGTCCGGTTTTGCTGTCAGAGATGTCTATTTCTCTACCCCAGTGTACTGAACTATTATAGTTGCCCTCTGCAACTGTCAGAATATTGTCTTGTTTTTTCAGTACAACAACAGAATGTGAATCATTGTAAAGTCGGACTATATCACCAACTTTTATTTGTGAAAAATCAGTGTGCTTGCTTGCCGGCAAGTCGCCGAAAATACTGTCGCTAAGAATAAAAGCGAAAGATACACAGCCACCACCTCTGCTGTATATACCACCGTTCCACGCATATACATTTTCATTTGTCCATTTCATACCCTCTGGATATTCGTCTTTCATTGATATAAGCTTTTCGCTGACTGTTTGTGTCGGGATATATTCATCATATACGCTTTTATCCTCTGCAAATACTTCTGAATTTCTCTGTACATGATTTCCGACTAAAAAACAGCATGAAAAAGTAATCAAAGACAAAGTAACTGATAATATTTTTTTCATATTAATTCTCCTTCTTGTTAATCGGGCAATTCCCCGTGTTGCTGGAAATAGCAGAAATCAGCATAGGCACGGTCGATACACTTATTCATAGCTGTAATGTAGTTTTCATCAAACGGTACAAACAAATATGCCTCATCTTTGAATCTTTTGGAATTATATTTCTTTTCACCAAAGTAAGCAAGAGCCATTTTATCAACATCATCAGGATAACTTGGCGGTTCACAAGTGAAACTGTAGTAGAAATGTGCAAAATCTTCACCCTTTCTGTTAAATATGAATTTTGGCAACAGACCGGAAAGATGTTCTATTATGAAATTTCTTATGTCAAGACTTCCTGCTTCAATTTCTTTTTTGTGGGAATTGTAAAGCTTCATAAATTCTCTGTTCACGAGTTTATGCTCTATGCACCACATCAGGAATACAGCTATATGATTAACAGCATTTATCTTATCAACTTTCAGCTTTTTTTCTTCTATTTTGCGGGCATGATTATTGTAGCTGTCGATAATATCTTTATTAAGAAACGCCATATAACCTCTGTCGATATACTTGCTTATAGCTTCATAGTATGCCTCATCAAACGGCACAAACAAATATGCTTCGTCCTGAAATTCATCGCAGTTATATTTCTCCTCACCAAAATAATCAAGAGCCATTGCGTCAACATCATGCGGATAGCAATATTCATAATTATCTGAATAGTGGTCATAATACCATTCGCAAAATTCCTTGCCATCATCAGTATAAATTTCTGTGGTGAGTTCTCCATTGAATGAATTTATCAGAAATTTTCTTATATCATATTTTCCTTCTTTAATCTGCTGAATATCTTCGGCAAAGTATTCAGCAAATTCATCATTTATCAGGTCATGCTCCCACGACCAGCGGAGAAATGCTGAAATATGATTTGCACCGTTTATTTCAAGAATATCAAGACCTTTTTTTGTAATTTTGCTTGAATGCTTATGGACTGTATCAAGAATTTCCCTGAAATTATCAGGAACATAACATCTGCGGTCAGGGTCAGCAATTTTCAGGGAGTTATCATTATCAGGAAACATTCCAAGAAGTGCTGATGCACCGTTTTTATTCTTGAAATCAAGTTCGTTTTTGAAAATCGGCACAACCTGATAAAAATTCACTGTTTCATTATCTGAAATATCACAAGTGCAGGATTCTTTTCCGAACGTTGAAAGAATGAGTATGATACCGCTGAATGAAACATTATCAGCAAAGCCTGCTCCATAGTCAATAGTATGTCCCCAGCCGAGCCATACATTTTGTTTGATAGGAAGTCTTGAAATAATATCCAGCAACTGCAAAGGCCAGTAGTATTCCATAGATTCATTTTCAAAGTTCCAGTTAGGTGGAAGACATATTACAAGTTCTGCACGTTCAAATTTTTCTTCCTTTAAACTTTCAGGGACGTTCATGACATATGCTCCCATACCTGATGTTACAAGTGTATAATACGGTTGTTTTCGGGTCGGAGGTATAACATTTATAGTAAGTTTTATTGTGTCTGATTTTTTTTCATTGAAACAACTGCGTATTTCTCCAAAATGTTGTTCAATATGCTCCTCAATTTTTTTAGCCTGCTCCTCCGTGTAAATTGTCATAATTTCCGTATCATCATTTTTTCTGCTCATTATATC
>CAMWKY010000042.1 GCA_947174965.1 uncultured Ruminococcus sp.
GAATATAATAAGTAAAACCTGAGAAATTATAACTACTGAAATCAAAGCAACTGGATAAGTAGCGGCATAGGCAGATGCAACATTTTCTGTACCTGCTGTACCTATAAGAGTACCAAGAGCAGGAGTTGAAGTCATACCGCCGGTAATTGAGCCGAGATTATTAAGTAAGCTGAGTTTGAGAACATACTTTGCAAAAATGAAACCAATAATCATAGGAATAATTGTCATAATCACGCCATAGAGGAAGTAGACAGCCTTGAAATATGTAACAAAGCTTGCACCGCCTGAAACGCCTGCACCAATAAGGAAAAGAACGAGTCCGAACTCACGGAAAACTTTGAGAGTTGTATCCTTTGGCATTGCAGAGACAGCACCAAAATGACCAAAATGACCGAAAATAAGTGAAATCAAAAGACAACCGCCTGTTGTTGTAAGAGAGAAGTTGCCGAACTTGATTGAACCAATGAAAATACCAATAATTGCAGCAAGTGAAAAAGGCATGAAACCAAATTCGTCCATTTCAATAAGTTTTCCGTTATAGGATTTTTTCTTGTTTCCTGAATCTGTAGCAACAAGCTTTTCACGTTCAACAGCCATATTTGCTTTCATCATTTTCGGGATAATCTGTACAAAAAGTACAACACCGATAACGCCGAAAAGATAAGCTATTCCATGACCGACAGTTACAATAGTTTCAAGGTCTGCACCATTGTCACGGCTTGCAACAGTTGCTTTAGCTGCTGAAAATGCAGGGGTACTTGTAAGCGAGCCTGAAAGAAGTCCGACAAGCATTGATGCACTTTCTTCCGTTGTGCTTTCAGGTGAAATAATACCATCAACAAAAATACAGCCTGCACATGAAAGTCCGCCTGCAAGAATTACAACGAGGGCGATAAGTACGTAGGACTTGAAATTTTTCTTGAAATTGCCGAAAAAGTTAGGTCCTGCAATGAATCCTACAGAAGTAACAAAGAGTATAAGACCGATATTTTCAACAATTTTTAGTGCCGATTTTACAAACGTTATAGAAATTTTAGCATCATTTATGACCTCACTCGCCATGAGATTGTTACCGAGATTATCAAAGAAGAAACAGCCGTAGAGGAGTGCGACAATGAAAACTCCTGCTGTACCGAGTGAAACACCTTTTACAGTGATACGTCCGAGAAGATAGCCGACTGTTGTAATCAGAAATACAGTGAATACAAGGAATACTACTTCCTTGACTGCAATTACAAAGTCTCCTGACTTAAATAGTTCCATAAAAAAAATTACCTCTTTTCATTTTTTTTGTAAATATTAACAAAACATCTATTCACACAAATCGACGGACTGAAACAGCCCGTCGATTCTGCATTTATTACTTTGATTTTCTTGCATAGTGCGGAAGAAGCATAGGTGAAGCAGTTTCGTTCACAATACCTGCCTGTGCAAGTTCACTGTTGAACTTTTCAATATGTTCAAGAGTGAGTTTTTCGGGAACTGCCGTTTCTTTAGCTTTAGCAGCTGCATTTTTACCTGCGTCACGACCGAAAACAATAACATCAAGAAGTGAATTTCCCATAAGTCTGTTTCTGCCGTGAATACCTCCTGCAACCTCACCAGCGGCATAGAGATTTTCAACATCTGTTGAACAGTCAACGCTTATATTAAGTCCTCCGTTCTGATAGTGGAGTGTAGGATATACAAGTATCGGCTCTTTGCGAATGTCAATGCCGTACTTGCCAAACATTCTCATCATAGCAGGGATTCTCTTTTCAATTGTACCCTCACCGTGAATAAGTTCAATCATCGGAGTATCAAGCCATACTGCCTTGCCAAGATGTGTTTCAATACCCTTGTTGCGTTCAGTACATTCACGGATAATTGAAGATGCTGTAACGTCACGTGTTTCAAGCGGATTCATAAATACTTCGCCGTCAATATTTACAAGTTTTGCACCAAGTGAACGTACTTTTTCAGTAACCAATGCACCGAAAATCTGTTCTGGATAGCCTGTACCTGTCGGGTGATACTGGAGAGTATCAGCATAGAGAAGTCTTGCGCCTACTCTGTAGCCGAGGATAAGACCGTCAGCTGTAGCACCATAGTGATTTGAAGTAGGGAATCCCTGATAATGAAGTCTTCCTGCTCCGCCTGTAGCAATAATTACAGTTTTTGCACGTGCAACAAGAATTTCTTTTGTTTCCATGTTCATGAGAACTGCACCCGCAGCCTTGCCGTTTTCGTCAAGGATAATTTCAATAGCTGCGGTAAAATCAACAACAGGAATACCACGGTTAAGAACTTCATCACGGAGAGTACGCATAATTTCAGCACCTGAATAATCTTTAGCTGCGTGCATACGTTTTCTTGACGTACCGCCACCATGAGTTGTAACCATTGTGCCGTCGGCTTCCTTGTCAAATTCAACACCAAGCTTATTAAGCCACTGAATAGCTTCGGGAGCTTTTGTTACAAGATTTTTTACAAGTTCAGGCTTTGCCGCAAAGTGTCCACCGCCGAAAGCGTCAATATAGTGAATAGCCGGTGAGTCATTTGGCTTATCAGCGGCTTGTATACCGCCCTCTGCCATCATTGTATTTGCATCACCGATACGGAGTTTTGTAACAATCATAGCTTTTGCGCCTGCTTCGTCAGCTTCAATAGCTGCTGATGCACCTGCACCGCCTCCGCCTATAATAAGTACATCTGTATCATAATTAGGCTTTGAAAGGTCAACATCTTCTGCACTGATACGACTTTTTCCCTGCAAGAGTTCTGCAAGTTGTGACGGAACTTTTTCGCCCTTGTTTACACCTGCTGAAAGAACTGTAAATTCGTCCTGCTTATAATCAGGGTGAAAAGTAGCAAGGAGAGTTTCTTTTTCCTCTGCTGTCATTCGTTTTGGCTCAAGACTTGCATTTTCCGCTCTCTTTTCAGCAACGATTTCAGCAAGTTCATTAAGTTTGTCAATTTTATACATGACTTTACCCCTCCTATTACTTCTCTATATCTCTGTTGTTGTAAAGTTCTTTGATTTCATCAATCGGCTTCTGCATCAAATCTTCAATGAGCTTATCAAATGTACCCTCATTTATCTCATTTACACGGTTATTGAGATGCTCACATTCAGGAGCGATATACTTGCCGTTAAGACGACGTGCAAGCATTGCAACCTGTGGGTGCGAGATACCAGCAGGACAGCGTGATGAACATACTCCGCACATTACACAGTCAAAACTTTCCTCCGCACATTTGTCATATTCGCCACGCTGAGCATATGCGATATACTGCATAACATTAAGTTCCTGCGTACAAGCCTTTGTGCAGGCATTACAGCCGATACAAGCGTAAATTTCAGGATAAAGCTGCATCATAATCTGGTCATGCGGTTTTATTTCGTTGATGTTGTAAACCTGCTTTACAAGCGGGAAGAATGGGAGAGTTGCGACATACATACCCTCCTGCACTTCTGTCTGACAAGCCAGACAAGCGTGAAGTTCCTGTTTATCCTTGATTCTGTAGATAGTTGCACAAGCTCCGCAAAATCCGTTACGACATCCACAGCCACGTACAAGCTCATAACCTGCATATTCCATAGCTGTCATAATTGTAAGACCTGACGGCACTTGATATTTTTTGCCAAACAGATAAATATTAATCATATTATCCATGAATTTTAACTCCTTTATTAATATTCGTCGGGCAGTTCGCCTAACTGGTCAAAACGGAAAACAGGACCGTCCTTGCACACATATTTATTGCCTATGTTGCATCGTCCGCATTTTCCTACACCGCATTTCATACGGAGTTCCATTGTTGTATATACCTGAGTTTCAGTGAATCCAAGTTCTTTAAGTCCTGCGAGAGTAAACTTAATCATAATCGGCGGACCACAGACAAGAACAGTCTTGTTTGTTGATGGGTTGAGTTCCTTGACATAGTTCGGAACGAAGCCGACATGACCGTCCCAGCCCTCCTGCTCCCTGTCGATTGTAAGGTTAACCTTAATATTCGGGTCTGCCTGCCATTCGTCGATAATTTCCTGATAGTCAACAAGGTCATCTTTTGAGCGTGAGCCGTAGATAATCTGAACATCACCGTAATTTGCTCTATTGTCACGCACATAGTTGATTACTGAACGGAGCGGAGCGAGACCAATACCGCCTGCAATAAACAAAAGGTCTTTGCCCTTTAAATCTGTTTCAACAGGAAAATAGTTGCCATATGGTCCTCTTATTGTAATTTGCTGACCTACATCCATAGCGTGAAGCCACGTTGTAAGACAACCGCATTTTTTAATGCTGAACTCCATAAACTCCTTGTTTGTCGGAGAAGATGTTATTGAAAACATACCCTCGCCGACTCCCGGAATTGAAAGCATTGCACACTGTCCGGGCATATGCTCAAAAACTTTTCCGCCCTCAATGGCATTTACCCTGAATGTTTTTACATCAGGAGTATCCTGCCTTATATCAGTAACAACGCCGATAAGCGGTATTAATGTATCGTTATTCATTCTTTATCCTCCAGTGCTTTCATTACCTTGACAATGTTCATTGATACAGGACATTTTGAAAGACATCTTCCACAACCTACACAACCGAACTCGCCGTTATTGTTTGCAGGAAAATATACAAGTTTGTGCATGAATCTCTGACGGAATCTTTCAAGCTGTGAGTTTCTTGAGTTGCCGTGTGCCATTTTTGTGAAATCAGAGTACATACACGAATCCCAGCATCTGAAACGCTTTATCCCGTGACCCGTATTGAAATCACGAATATCATAGCATTGACAGGTAGGGCATACAAAAGTACAAGTGCCACAGCCTAAACATGATTCAGAGAGTTCAGCCCATTTTTCAGAATTGAAATGCTTCATTAATCTTTCACCGCCGAATGACTTTGTTGAAAGATTTGCAAGCGGTAACTTTTTCATGATATTTCTTGCTTTTTCCTGAACTTCATTAAGTTTTGCAGTATCGCCATCTTCTAACATATCCGAAATTGAGGCTATAAACTTTTTACCTTTTTCTGTACGTTCAAGGAAGAAATAATTTTCGCCGTCAGAAAATACGGCAACATCTCCCTCTGGTACAGTCGGGTCCATGCCGAAAGCTGTACAAAAACAGGTTTCAGCAGGCTTTGTGCAAGCCATTGTAATTATAGTACTATGTTCACGGCGATTTTTGTAGTAGCTGTCAACAGGTTCGGACAGAAAAACTTTGTCAAGAATAGTAAAACTTCTTGCGTCGCAGGCACGTACACCGAAAACAACAAAATCTTCCGATTCCTCACGCACATCAATAACTTCAATATTTTTTCCCTCAACTTTAAAATCAGCAAGATTTTCAGTCTGCGGAAAGAAAAAGTCCTTTGCACTGCGTACCGTGTTGAGAGACTTGCTCAATGTCATTCCGCTTTCATACTTCTTGTATTCAGCAGAGCCTTTTTCATTGTCAACAGTAATGTAAAGTGTCTGTTTTGCTGAAATCGCATCAAACAGACTGTTTAACTTATCAGCAGATATTTTAAGCATTATTCAACTCCCCTTTCATGTACGATTGACGGCTCGCAGTCATCTGTATTGTAGTCATTCAAAGGAGCTTTTGTTGTTGTATCTGCACCAGCCTGATATTCACCATAAAGACTGTTTATGTCCTTGATAAACTTTCTGTTGAGAAGATGAAGCGGTATATTCTGCGGACATACTCTTGAACATTCTCCGCAGTCTGTACATCTTCCCGCAACGTGAAATGCCCTGATAATATGGAACATTTTTTCCTCAAAGCTGTCAGCAGGTGCTTTATTGTCAACACCCGATTTCGGATTGTCAAACACACAGTTTTCACAAGTGCAGGCAGGGCATACATTACGGCAGGCATTACATCTGATGCACTTTGAAAGTTCGTTCTGCCAGAAGTTAAAACGCTCCTCCGCTGTCATGTTTTCAAGCTTTTCAACCATATCGAAACGGTTGGATTCAAGTACTTCTCCGTCCTCGCCGATAAGCTCATCATATGCAACGTGCTTTTTACTCTTACAGCTTTCACATTTTCCGCTTATAGCCTCATAGAAAGGCATTTCCTCTGTGCCGTAGAGTGTTTCTATTTTAAGAGTGTAGTTCTCATTCTTTACACTAAGAACACCAGTAATTCCCTTTGCCTTTATTTTTTCAATATCAAGTTTCGGACCTCCCGGAACACCAACAACATACACATTTTCACGGATTATTCTGTGTTCCTTTACAAGCTGATTGAAACTATAGGTGTCACATGGTTTAAGGAAAGCAAGGATTTTTCCGTCTTTGCGTGATTCTTTTACAAGATACTTTGATACATTGGCTTGTGTGAAGTCGTCAAAAATAAATTGTCTGTCAAGTTCCTCTGCCGTTCTGAAAACAGCAGGTGTTGCATCATAGAAAAACTCACCTTTTTTCCAACCGATTACACGGTTTACAGTGCCGTCTGCGAGAAGTTCCTTTGCTCTTTTTATCATTGCTTCCTGCATCGTAAATCCTCCAATCTGCGATTTTTACCAAGTTTTCTGACATCTTCCGTAAACTGATTCATAACATCAGCAAATTTTGCACCCTCTGCGGCAGAAACCCACTCAAGACGTGTTCTGTTTCGTTCAATTCCAAGAAAATCAAGCATACTGTAAAGAAGTGTAATTCTTCTTCTTGTAAAGTAATTTCCTGATGTGTAGTGACAGTCACCGGGGTGACAACCGCATATTATAACACCGTCTGCACCTTTCTGAAATGCACGGAGTATAAACATGGGATTTACTCTACATGAACATGGAACTCTTATTATTTTTACGTTTGCAGGATAATTAAGTCTGTTAGTGCCTGAAAGGTCTGCACCTGCATATGAACACCAGTTACAGCAGAATGCTACTATTACAGGCTCAAAATTTTCATTTACTTGCATATTGCGTCTACCTCCGCCATAATCTGACTATTTGAAAAACCGTTCAAATCCATTGCACCAGACGGACAAGCTACTGTACAAGCTCCACAGCCCTGACATACAGCAGGATTGACACTTGCAACTCTGCGGATTGCTGTAGTTCTGTCAGGCATTCTGAACTCCTTGTCCTGATATGTGATTGCACCGTAAGGACAGACTTTCTCACAAGCTGAACAACCGTTGCACATAAGTTCATTTGAATGGGCAACACAAGGATTGCAGGTGATACTGTTCTTACAAAGAAGTCCTATAGCCTTTGCTGCTGCCGCACTTGCCTGTGCTACAGTTTCAGGAATATCCTTTGGTCCTTGACAAGCACCTGAAAGGAATATACCTGCTGTTGCAGATTCAACAGGACGAAGTTTCGGGTGTGCTTCTGTAAAGAAATCGTTTGTATCCATTTGTGTTGTGAGCATTGTTGCAAGCGGTCTTGCTGACTTATCAGGCTCAATTGCAGTTGCAAGTACAACCATATCAGCATTTATATGCAGCTGCTCATTTGAAAGAAGGTCTGATGCCTGAACGTCAATTTTTCCGTCAGCTTTTGGACTGACCTTTCCGACCATACCTTTTATGTAGTGTACATTATACTGCTCAACTGCACGGCGATAGAACTCATCAAAGTTCTTTCCGGGAGTACGTACGTCAATATAGAACACATATACTTCAGTATCGGGGTACTTCTCACGGATAAGCATAGCGTGTTTAGCGGTGTACATACAGCATATCTTTGAGCAGTACTGTTTGCCCTTGCTGTCGTCACAACGTGAACCGACACACTGCACAAATACAATTGTATGAGGGTGTGTTTTGTCGGACGGTCGGAGAAGTGTACCACCGTTCGGACCTGCTGCGTTCATAAGTCTTTCAAGTTCAAGAGATGTCACAACATCAGGGCAATAGCTGTATGCAAATTCGTCATACTTATCAAGCTTTATGGGATTAAATCCCGTTGCAACAACAATTGCACCGTATTTCTGTTCAATAAATTTATCAGTCTGCTTGTAATCAATTGCACCAACAGAACATACTTTCGAACACACTCCGCATTTGCCGTTTTTGAGCATAAGACAGTAATTAGGGTCTATTGTTGCAACTTTCGGGACTGCCTGTGCAAACGGAATATAGACAGCTGTTCTGTTGTCAAGTCCCATATTGAACTCATTCGGGACTTTTTTCATAGGACATTTTTCTGTACAAAGTCCGCAGCCTGTACATTTTGTCTCATCTACAAAACGTGCCTTTTTCTTGATTGTTACTGTAAAATTGCCGACAAATCCTTTTACAGCACTCACTTCACTGAATGAATGTATAGTTATATGTTCATTCTGTGCAGCTTCAACCATTTTCGGAGTAAGTATACAAGCAGCGCAGTCAAGTGTCGGGAAAGTTTTGTCAATCTGCGCCATTTTTCCGCCGATTGTAGGTTCTTTCTCAACAATATCAACGTCAAATCCTGCTTCGGCAATATCAAGAGCAGTCTGTATTCCTGCAATGCCTCCGCCGATTACCAATGCACGTTTTACAACTGGACTTTCTCCTGCTGTAAGAGGTGTATTGAGATTTACTTTTGCAACAGCAGCTTTTCCAAGTATAATAGCCTTGTCTGTAGCTGATGCAATATCCTTGTGAATCCATGAACACTGTTCACGGATATTTGCAATTTCAACAAGATATGGATTAAGTCCGGCAGATGCAGCTGCTTTTCTGAATGTATTTTCGTGCATACGTGGCGAACATGAACACACAACAACACCTGTAAGCTTATGCTCCTTGACAGCATTTTTAATCAAATCCTGTCCCGATTCTGAACACATATATTGATAATCCTGTGAAATTACAACACCCTGTTCATGACTTAGAGCCTCTGCAACAGCTTTAACGTCAACCGTAGCAGCGATATTTGTACCGCAATGGCAGACAAAAACACCTATTCTCTGCATGATGCTCCTCCTTATTTAGTATATTTTCTGAAAGCTGTAACAATTGCCTGCTGTGGCAAATCGTCGTCAAGCATTTCAGGAATCTGGTCGGGAATAAGATGATTGTTTCCCTGTTTTCTTATTGCTGTAAGGCGTACTGCCTCAACAACCTTTGCAGGTTCAACTCCACGTGGGCATCTTTCAACACACGCAAAGCAAGTAAGGCACTTATAAAGTGAATCCGAATTAAGAAGCGGTTCAATATTGCCCTTTTCTACCATGTAGACAAACTGATGTGGGTGGTATTCCATTTCGTCATAAGATGGACAAGTCGCAGAACATTTTCCGCATCTCATACACTTACACACATTAACACCGCTTGTAATGTCAATCCATTCTTTCTGATTCTTATTCATTTGCAACCTCCTTTAAGCCAAGTGCTTCGGCAAGAAGTTCTGTAAAGTAGTATACAGGCATATCAGAACCCGAGTTTTTCTTTAAATTATAAAGACAGAGCGGACAAGCTGTTATAATCATATCTGCTCCCATACTCTGTGCAGAATCCATAACAGCATTGCTTCTTTTATGTGCCTGCTCCTTGTCCTCCATTGTAATATAACCTCCACAACATTCATTGCGCTGTGCATAGATTACGGGCGTTCCGCCGATTGCCCTGATAAAATCTTCCATAATTGAGGGATTTTCGGGGTCGTCCATAGCAAGAGCCTTTGAGGGTCTTAATAGGAGACAGCCATAATATGCAGCTATCTTCTTATCTTTGAACGGCTTTATAACTTTGGATTTGAGATTATCAAATCCGACAACATCACGGAGCAACTCAAGATAATGATATACAGTTGTCTCACCTGTATATGCTTCGTCAAGTCCGAGATACAGCTTTACTTTGTTAGCCATTGCCTGATTACGGGAAATATCGTAATTTGTCTGCTTGATTACATTGTGACAGGCAGAACATACTGTAACAAGTCCCTCTGAATCTTTTGCAGACATAAGAGTTCTTACGGCTGAAAGCTTTGTTGCTGGTTCATTTGTAGCTGTTGTATAAGCACCTCCGCAACACTGCCAGTTTTCAGGCTCAACAAGTGCAATTCCGAGAGCTTCCGCAGATGAACGTGCATAAGCATCTAAATCTTTAGCTTTTGTCCTAAGCGTACAGCCGGGATAATATGTAAAAGTTTGCATAGGTATTTTTCCTTTCTTGGTTTATCACACCATCTGTTCAGGGTGGAATACCTCATCAAATTTTTCTGCTGTAAGGAAACCAAGTTCAACGCAGGCTTCTTTAAGTGAGATATTGTCCTTGAATGCCTTTTTAGCAGTTTTTGCGGCATTTTCATAGCCGATATATGGATTGAGTGCTGTAACAAGCATAAGTGAGTTATGTAGATTATGGTGCATTTTTTCTGTATTTGCCTTGATTCCGACAGCACAATTTTTATTGAATGAAATGATTGATTCAGCAAGAAGTCTTGCGGACTGTAGGAAATTATATGCACATACTGGCATGAACACATTAAGTTCAAAGTTGCCTTGTGAAGCCGCCATGCCGACTGCAACATCATTTCCCATAACCTGTACAGCTACCATTGTAACCTGTTCGCACTGTGTAGGATTGACTTTTCCGGGCATTATTGATGAACCTGGCTCATTTTCAGGAATAAAAATTTCTCCCAGTCCGTCACGTGGACCTGATGCAAGCCATCTCACGTCATTTGCTATTTTCATCATATCAGCGGCAAGTGCTTTCAATGCGCCATGAGCAAATACAATTTCATCTTTTGATGTAAGTGAGTGGAATTTATTAGGAGCAGTTACAAAGTTTTTTCCTGTAAGCTGACTGATTGCCTCTGCTGATTTTTCAGCAAATCCCTTTGGAGCATTAAGACCTGTTCCGACTGCTGTTCCGCCAAGTGCAAGTTCTTTGAGTTCCTCACAAGCATTAAGAATCATTTTTCTGTCTTTTTCGAGAGATGCTCTCCAACCGCTAATCTCTTGTGAGAACTTAATTGGTGTAGCATCTTGTAAATGTGTACGACCACTCTTTACAATGCCCTCATTTTCTTTCTCAAGATGCTTGAAAGTATCAATAAGCACGTCAACAGCGGGAATAACTTTATCTTCCAGAGCGATAACAGCGGCAATGTGCATAGCTGTTGGGAAAGTATCATTTGATGACTGGCTCATATTAATATCATCATTCGGGTGGAGAAGTTTTGCACCAGCAATTTCATTTCCTCTGTTTGCAATAACTTCATTTGCATTCATATTAGATTGTGTTCCGCTTCCTGTCTGCCATACAACAAGCGGAAAATGCTTATTGAGTGAACCGCTGATAACTTCGTCGCAAGCCAGAGAAATTGCAGAAAGCTTTTCATCTGTCATTTTTTCGGGTTTTACTGCATGATTTGCAATTGCAGCAGCCTTTTTGAGAATACCAAATGCGTGAGTAACCTCACGGGGCATAGTTTCAATGCCTACACC
>CAMWKY010000043.1 GCA_947174965.1 uncultured Ruminococcus sp.
TGAGCGGCATTTAGAGTAGCTAGCTCTGGCCTAAAAAAGTTTTTATTGTATTTTTAATACAATAGAGACTTTTTTGTTTACAGAATCAGGAGATTTCGAGTATCGTAAACGCTCACTCCTGTATTTCTCGCACCGCACCTGACAGCACGGTCAAGAGCCATAATCAAAGCAACTGCGCCATCAATCTTTTCTGTAGATTTTTCCTTATCAGGTTTGATATTTCCAGCAGGGTCACGCTTGATGAAGATGTTATCCATCATCCAGCGTAGAACTGGATGCCCGTTGTGAGCGAGTTTCTGTTCAAGAGCAAGTTTCATAAGTTCTTTTGTCGGCGGAGACATATCCCTGTAGCCCTGACCGAACTGTACCAGTGTGAATCCCAGTCCCTCAAGGTTCTGTGACATCTGCACTGCACCCCAGCGGTCAAATGCAATTTCCCTGATATTAAACTTCGTACCCAGTTCATCAATGAAATTTTCAATAAAACCGTAGTGTACCACGTCGCCATCAGTAGTCAGCAAAAATCCCTGCCGTTCCCATATATCATATGGAACATGGTCACGTCTGACACGCAAATCAAGTGTTTCTTCAGGTACCCAGAAGTATGGCAGAATGTAATAAAAATCATCCTCATCAGTTGGCGGAAATACAAGCACAAATGCCGTAATATCGGTAGTTGATGCCAAGTCAAGACCTCCATAACAGACACGTCCTGCAAGCATATTTTCATCAAAAGTGACTTTGCACTTATCCCACTTTTCCATCGGCATCCATCTGACGGACTGCTTTACCCACTGATTTAATCGGAGCTGTCGGAACGCATTTTCTTCTCCCGGATTCTGTCTTGCTGAGTCACAGGCAGCCTGAACTTTATCAAGTCCGACTGTGATTCCAAGTGAGGGATTCGCCTTTGCCCATACTTCAGGGTCTGTCCAGTCGTCGTCATCATCTGCACCATAAATCACAGGATAAAATGTAGGGTCATACTTTCTTCCTTCGATTATATCTTTAGCTTTCTGATGCTGTTCATAGCAGATTGAATTTGTATCAGTTCCTGCCGTTGTAATGAGGAAATACAGCGGCTGCATACGTGCATCACCTGAACCCTTTGTCATAACATCAAAGAGTTTTCTGTTAGGTTGCGTATGTAATTCATCAAAAACTACGCCATGTATGTTGAAACCATGTTTACTGAACGCTTCGGAGGATAAAACTTGATAAAAGCTATTTGTTGGAAGATAAATAATACGTTTTTGTGAGGTCAAAATTTTTACTCTCTTTGCCAGTGCAGGACACATTCGCACCATATCAACTGCAACCTCAAAAACAATACCTGCCTGCTGCCTGTCCGCAGCACACCCGTAAACTTCGGCACGTTCCTCGAAGTCTCCGCAGGTCAACAGTAACGCAACCGCAGCCGCAAGTTCAGATTTGCCTTGTTTTTTTGGTATTTCAATGTATGCTGTATTAAACTGGCGATAACCATTCGGTTTCAGAACGCCAAAAAGGTCACGGATAATCTGCTCCTGCCAGTCAATAAGTTCAAATTTTTTTCCTGCCCATGTACCTTTAGTATGGCATAGGCACTGAATAAAATTGATAGCATAATCCGCCGCCTCTTTACTGTATTTTGAAGTCTCTGCCATAAATTTTGTCGGCTTGTAATTTTTCAGTTTCCGCATTCTACACCTTCTTTCAGTATAAAAAAGACCTGACAAATCAGGTCTTAAATGATATTTAATATAAGCTCCCATTGTTGCCATTGTTTTATGAGAGTGGTAAACGTTTCAAGGGTAGTTGAAAACGACGGACGTGGGGCAATGTGGTGGCTTGTGTGCGGTTATGAGGAGCAGTTTCGGTGAATAATGCTGATGATTTTTTCCTGTTCCTCTACGGGAAGCGCCAAACTTTGCAGACTTTCTCTTATTCCGCAGTCGGAGCAGATTGGAGTCAGATTGTCATCTCTTGAAATGGCAGGTCTGCCGATGTAAGTTTTACCGCATTTTGGACAGATTCTCGGTTCTCTGATTTCACTTTTCATCTCTCGCACCCCTTTCGCTGATGTCAAATGCAAGCCGTAAATGTTTCAGGTCAAATTCAAAATCACGGTAACCCTGAACGCAGGTTCTGACATAGGAACTGCTCGGAATCCCTATTGGTCTTTCCTCGTGCATGATGTACACGAAAGCCATGATTTTTCGGCAGTTTATGGTCACTTCCATTTCCGTCTTGTAATAGAAATTAGGATAGCCCTCGTAAATGTCAAGCCTAAGTTCGTCATCGTCGGAAACTTCCCACACACCAACGGGAACGCTCGAATTTTCAGCTTTTTCAATGGTGAGGTAAGAGCCTGTTTTTGAGCCTTTGAACAGCAATTCGTAGCCCTTGATTTCGGCAGTTCCTACGATTTTTGCATCAGGACAGCGGGACTTCATCTGCTGAATATTGAGGTTACTGCCATAAGCCAAGTAAAATTTTTTCATCAAAATCAATCCTTTCAATTTTGTAGTAACATATTACCATAAATAAAAACTTTTAGCAATATCATTACTGCACAAACTTTCATGGAGGATTTTGTATACCATTTTTCTGTAGGGAACTTGCTTCTACCACCCCAAGACCGCCATTTTCAGCGGTTGAGGTAGCAGGAAAAAATCTCCTGCAGTTCAGTTTCTGAATCTCCATGCGGCATTACCATCAAGGTTTCGGGTTAAAAAATCCCTTGCTGTAGCGAATTCCTCGCCGACAAGTCCCAAACGGATAAGCCAAGTCCGCATTGCAAATTTTGGATTTTCGGTCTGCTGTGGCTTCGGACTTGCCGTTTTCAGTTCCTTTGCCATTTCGGAAAGTGCAAGGCAAAGCTGAATGTAACTTTTGAGCTGTCCTGCGTGAAGTCCGTTTTTCTTGCCATTCGCAGGCTTGTCAAACTGAAAAAGTCTGAACTCAATCGTGCTTTTTGTGAACATTGCATGGTAATTCAAGCAATGGTAACGGCTGTCGTTGTAGTGCTGATTTCGTCCGCAGTCCGCATTATTTGCCGTGTACCAGATGTCCGCAAGCTGTGGCATTGTGGTGGGTTTCTTTTTGTTAAGCTGTTCAATAAAATCGGGGTTGACCGTACTGCAATAGCGGTTGATTCTGCCGTGGTCGATTTTCAGTGCGTTGATAATCAGCGTTTCGTGACTTGCCATAATGTTCGCAAGGTTGCGTAAAGTCTGCGGAGTGTGACCTTTTGCACCGATGTGAATATGAACTCCTGCACCGATTCCTGCGTGGCTTACCGCACCTGCTTTGCGAAGTCGGCGGATAAGTTCCTGCAAGGTTTCGATGTCGCTGTAATTCAAAATCGGGGTTACCAGTTCGCACTTTTCGTTGTCAGGACCAGCAATTGAAACGTCCCTCTGGAATTTCCATTCTCTGCCCTCACTGTCCCAAGCCGACCAAGTGCTGTAGCCGTTTCTGCTTGCTGTATTTTCAAATCTTCCTGTTCCGAAGAAGTCGGCGGCAATTTTTGATGCGTTCTCCCTCGTGATGTGATTCATTTCAATCTCAACCCCGATGGTTTGATTTTTAAGGTTTTCAATCTGCTGTGCGGTTTTTGCGTTCATTGTGTTTTCCTCCATTTTATGTTGTTTTCCCTTTCGGTAGTAACATATTACCATACAATCTCACACTTATCAAGCCGCTAAATGTACAGAAGTTTTGGCTGTATATCTGCGAAAACATTGTATGATATACACACTTGATAAACTTGATTTTTTATGGTAATATTGATTAAAATGGAAAAGCATCTTTGATTTAAAAATCGCATGGATGGCATAATAAGCAATTCCGGCAAGAACGAACCACGCACAGGGTAATGCGATTCCGTTGCCCCACATTTTGTATGCAGCACTGTCGGAATATGGATTTTTCAGCCATTTAAGAATCTGTTTATCAGATTTCGACTTTTTATCAGGATTGACAGCTCTGTGGTGCGTTTCAAAAACTTCATGCCAGAACTTCAGTTGTTCTTCTGTTGGATTTGGAATTTCAAGTTCATCGCACCACCATGTTGGCATTCCTTGTAGTAATGCACATTCCTGTGGAGTAAGTCGCCGGACGGTGTATTCAGGTTCTTCTGAAATGGTAGGAGGGTCTTTGTAATCACTTGCAGTCAGCGTATTTGCGAGGTTTTCAGATATTTCGGTATGATGAGAATTTTTACTCGTTGAGTATACAACACTATGATTTTCAATGCAGTTCAGTGTATACATTATATCAGATTGCCTGTAACCGTTGCCGTGATGTGACGGGCGTGAACCGTTGCCCTCAAGCACAACTATTCCGCCTTGATTACATGACGGATTAATGCCGGAAGTGTCAACAGTTCGGGCTGAATCTGCTTTGTAAAATCCGCTGTGTGGATTATCGGACATCATGGCACTGCTGTTTTTGGAGCATATACCAAATGTCTGTTTTTCCACTACAAACGGCTGATTATTTCCGCCTGTCCCGTAAGTTGAAAGAACTGTCGGAGCAATTTCAAGAGGCCCTGTGTATCTTGTATCCTGCGAATGATTCTCAAACATCAGACCTGTGCCTAATATTCCAAAGCGATTTTCAGCACTTCGGGAAGCTGCTTGCCACGCTCGGAAGCTCTCCGCAGAATACCCTGACAGGCTCTCGGACTCAAAGAGTATTTTTCCGGCACATTCTCCATCAAAATCTGCAACAAGGTAGATGCGTTTTCTTCGCTGGGCGACTCCCCAGTATTGTGCGTCAAGAGTTCTGTAGGCGACTGAGAAATTATCTCCCACGATTTCGCCCGACTTTGCCCACTTCTCAGGTCGAGGAACAGAAATTGTACCGTCTTTAATTTTGCAGATTTCCTCAAGAACTGTTCTGAAATCCTCTCCGCCGTTGGAGCTAAAAGCACCACAGACGTTTTCCCACACGATGAATCTCGGATATCTGCCATTTGTTGCACACCTCATTTCTTTAATAACTCGGATTGCCTGAAAGAACAGTCCTGAATGCTCTGCGTTTAGTCCTGCTCTTTTTCCTGCGATTGATAAATCAGTACATGGACTGCCGAAAGTGATAATATCCACAGTTTCAAGCTCTGCACCGTTTATGTACGAAATATCGCCATAATACTTTACTTGTGGCAGACGTTTTTCCGTAACGGCAATCGGGAACGGTTCAATTTCTGATTTCCATACAGGCTTAATTCCTGATAAGATACCAGCAACAGGAAAAGTGCCTGAGCCGTCAAAAAGGCTACCAAGAGTAAGTTGTCTATTCATTGGCATTAATCTCGGTATAAGAGATTTTCCTGCCGTTTCTGATAACATATACATCATCAGAACTGCCGTTTTTCAGCGATATATAGCGTTCAACGGCAACGTCCACAAATTTCGGTTCAAGTTCAATGCCATAGCAGATACGGTTCAGCTGTTCGCAGGCGATTAACGTGGAAGCACTGCCGAGAAATCCGTCAAGAACAAGTCCGTTTGACTGAGTACACTGAGAAATCAGGTAGGCAATCAGTGGTACTGGCTTTGAACTCGGGTGACCACAGCCGTCCTCTTTGGAGTTCCTGATTCTATCAAATTCAAATACTGTTTTCTGCTTCTGGTCGCCGTACCAGATATGCTTGCCGTCCTTACGCCAGCCCCAGATGATTGGTTCGTGAATGTATTTCCAGTCGGTTCTTGTGAGAACAAGACGGTCTTTCTTCCAGACCAGACCTGCACCGACCTTGAAACCTGCATCTTCATAGGCATCGTGGAATACACGGGCTTTTGAAGTGGCATAAAATACATAGATACTCGCATCTTTTGCCATTGCATCACGAAAACGTTCAAAAGAAGATTTCAGAAATTCATAACCCTTTTCATCATCAAGGTCATCATTTTTGATTTTGCCTGATGTGCTTTCAAGTTTTACAAGATATGGCGGGTCAGTGCATACAAGATTTACTTTTGTATCACCAAGAAGTTCCATGTAAGTTTCAGGCAAAGTGGAATCACCACATATAACAGTATGTCTGCCAAGATGCCATACATCACCAAGTTTGGATTTGCATGGCTTTTCCAGTTCCGCATCCACATCGAAGTCGTCCTGCTGTGCATCATCATCTGATGCAAACAAGTCCGCCAGTTCTTTTTCATCAAATCCAGTCAAGCCTAAATCAAAACCGAGATTCTGTAATTCTTCCATTTCGACAGCAAGCAAATCCTCGTCCCAGCCTGCATCAAGTGCCATACGATTATCAGCAAGTATGTAGGCTTTTTTCTGTGCTTCGGTGAAGTGTTCCACAAATACACACGGTACTTCTGTATAATTCTCTTCTTTCGCTGCCGAAAATCTGCCGTGACCTGCTATGACATTAAAATTTTTATCAATAATTATGGGATTGATAAACCCGAATTCTCTCAGGCTTGAACGGAGCTTTGTAATCTGCTCCCTGCTGTGAGTTCGGGCATTATTTGCGTAGGGTATCAGCTTATCTGTCGGGACAAGCTGAAAAGTTGTTGTTGTTTTCATTTTGACATTTCTCCATTTTAGTATGATTAATCGGTAATTATTTCAGCCGGTTCAATTTCAGCAGATTCGGTTTCAGTGGTCTGAAAGTCCTCATAATATGGAATCAAATCAGCTGTTTCGAGTTCAACGTCAAAGATGTCATCCAACGGTTAACCGCCTTTCCGGACACTCAAAAGGAGTTCCATAGTATCGTCCATGGGCGTGTGCGAATAGTCACCAGAGGAATTTTCTTTGACAATCTGGAAAATCTGATACCAGATTTGTTGTGCCTGTTTTTCATAGGCTTGCGAGATATTGATGTAAGGAGAGGCAATAGCATTGCCTGTGGTGGGATGCTTTGCAAGGAATCCCGTTGCTGATATGAGTTCTTCTGCCTGAATCCATCGGGCGACATTCATGGCATACTGTTCAATCAGCTGGGAATAAACAACTTTTTCACAGCCGTGTTCTCTGAGCCATTGATATGTTTTATTGAACACATCTTCGGCAACAAGTTCCTTGCCCTTAGCCTGCGGAGATTTGAGAAAATCTCTTACAGGCGGAACGTCCGCACCTTCAAGTTCTGCAGGAACAGTAATAATCTTTGCGGATTTGCCTTCTTTGATTTTGTCATTCAGCGACTTAGGCTTTCGTCCTGCACCAACTCTTGCACCGCCTCTGTTTGTACCGTCCTTTGCTATTTTTCTCACCTCCTTGTTTTGTGAATTTTGATGAAAAAATCAATTTTTTATCGTCCTATATACCCTGTTTGAAATCCAAATTTTGTACACAGAGTTGCGGCGGTCTTAGGCTAAGTTTGTTTTTTAGCGATTTTACGTCCCCCACCGCCTTTTGATGCTCAAAAATTTATTTGTGCATATTGACGAAACTTTAATAATGATACTGCGGATTTTCGTCCTCTGTCATTGTTTTTCTGTCATGGCAGGATTTGCACAATGCTTGATAGTTGTTCTCGTCCCACATCAAAGCAGGATTCCCACGGTGGGGAATTATGTGGTCAACAACAGTTGCTATGGTATAACGTCCGCTTTTCAGGCACTTCACACACACTGGGTTTCTTTTGAGATAATCTGCACGTACTTTCCGCCACCTGCTGTTATATCCTCTGTGCGAACTTCCAGGACGTTTTCCGGTATATGGTATTCCAAGTTGCAGACAGTGTTTTTCACAATACATTGCACCTGACGGAACAAGCTCTGGACAACCAGGATACTTGCATGGTATTTTTGGTTTATGTGGCATAATGTCCACCTCACTTTCAGGCATAAGAAAAGCCTTGACATCATATCAAAGCTTTTTCATTATCTGCTATTATAAGTATATCATACTTACTTAGTGGCTTTCAATGGCTTTTAGTGGTGTATTATTAAAATTGTCAATAAATTTCTGTACGTCAGCCAACGCTCTGCTGTGTAGTCTGTAAATCCAACGTAAATCAAGTGACAGTTCAATGGCGATACTTTCCCAGTTTTTGAAACTTAGATAACGCATTTCCAAAATTGTGCGGTGTTCGGGATTTTCAACGAAATTTATAATACTGTTTACTTTACGCTTTGACTTCACAAGTTCATTGACATCATTAAGAATTTCATTTTCCAAATCAATAATGTCAGCAATTATTTTTTCCAGACGGTGATTATCAGATGTAGAACTGTTTGGTATATCACTGAACACAGAAGTAACTCTTGTTGCAAGACTTTTCAGGGATTCAATCTGCAACAGCTTACTTTCAATGCGTTCATCAATGTGATAAGCCTGACTTAAATATTCTTTAGCTGTCATGTCATCAACTCCTTTATTTTTCGTTCCTGTAGTTTTGCGAAAGTCGGCTCGTTGGTCATAAGTGAGATTACTTTACAGGCAAGAAGTGCTATTTCGGCTATATTGTGTGATTTCTGTATCGCCGTGCAGAGCATTTCGGACTGACTGATATTCTCCTGATAGTAACGGTATACATCAAGACCAGCTTTGTGTTCCTGCAAATCCTTATGATACTTACAGAGCAGGGCAGCTTTCTTTTTTTCAGCATCATCTTTCGTAAGTTCATTAAACTTGAAATCATAGTAGATTTTACGTAATTCTGAAAAATATTTGTATTCAGCAGGTGGAAAATCAGATACATCAAGCGTACCGTCATAAGCCTGAAGTTCCAGCCTGCGGAATGTATCTTTATCTTTGAAATTGAGAATGATTTTCATTTTTTCTCCTTAGGTGTATGTTAATGTATTATAATATACTATAATATATACTTTTATTTTATTTTTTCTTTTTTATAAGAGAAGTAAGAAAATAGAAGAATATAATACACTTTCATACACCAATTGTTATTCCGCTAAGTGAAATTCCTTTATAATAAAAAGCATCTTTTTTTCGGATTTTATCATAATGTTTAGTCATTTCAATACCAAATTTACGGCTTGGCATTTTGTACTCATTATTTTCATCAGCCCATTGACAATAGACCGCATAAAGAGCAGATGCTTTTGCCTCACCGCCGTCTACACAGAAGTCGGAGGCGAGGAACGCTGAAATAATGTCCATTTCAGTCTGATACTGCTTGACAGCATCTTCCACTACTTTCGGCTTATGAAGTCCTTCAATTGCCCACAAACGATAGCCATCAACAATCCAAGCGAGAATATCAGGTAATTCCTCACTCAGCTTGTCACCAAGATTCCTGTCAATCTTATCTTCGGGAATTGTCACAGTGAACGGAATAATATGTATTCTTCGCCATATTCCGAGGTCTGTACCCCTGATAGTAGGTTTGTGATTTGTCGCCATCCAAAGTTTAAATTCCGGACGGTATTCAAATTCATCACCATAAAGTTTTCGTGCGGTAATCATGTCATCACCTGTAAGCTGTTTCACAAGTCCCTCATTCAGTCGCATACCTTCATTTGGCTCAACGGAAGTCACAAGTCTTGCACCTCTCAGGCGTGCAATATCTGTATTTGCAGAAGAATTTGAAGATTTCACCATTATACTTTCTGGCTGAATATTCGTTGCATAATCGCCAAGAATCATGCGGACAATTTCAAGAAAAGTTGATTTGCCGTTACGTCCCGTGCCATACAGAAAAAAAACACACTGTTCCGTTGTCAGACCGCTGAGACAGTAGCCGAGAGCCTTCTGAACATAGCGGATAAGTTCCTTATCACGATTGAAAATATCGTCAAGAAAATTCAGCCATAATTCAGGCTTTTTTGGATTTTCAGGCATTGAAGTACCGAGCATTCTTGTCATGTAAAGTCCTGAATCATGCGGAATATTTTCGCCGTTTTCAAGATTAATCACGCTGTCAGGGCAGTTCACAAGAGTTTTATGGGTATCAAGTTCAGACGGCGCAACAGGCACAAGATGCTCAAATTCTTTAATCATAGCACATTTCGAGTTGTGGGAACGTGTCTTTTTCTTGTGCTTCTGAAAGTCGTTCATCATAGAACCGCCATCATGTTCTGCCCAGACTGCTGTTTCTTTTTTCATGCGTTCAAGAATGATGTCCGCCGCACTGAAAACTGCTCCCTTGTCATCGTACTGCCATTTACCCTTAGTATAATACATCCAGCGCTTGTCGGTGAAATTATATCTTAGACTGTCGCTGAAAACATCATTCATTCGCTGAGCATTTCCGGTATCGTCAAGAGTTCTCATAACAATCGGAACATCAGATTTGTTCTTGATTGTTATACGGAAACTGTCCTTTTTCTTCGGGTCGTAAAATTCTGTACACTCGTTCACACACTTCTCCAGCAACAGTTTACCGTATGTACTGCCAGATTGTTTTCTGTCCCATTTGTCACGCATAAGACCTGATTTCCGGTAAATACTGTCCATAAGCGAAACGTCTCCGCCACACCAGAATGCAAGTATTGAACAGAAAGCCATATCCGCCTCAGACTGCGAATTGTATTCTGAAAAATCACCTTGATAAAGTCTATCCGCTTTGATTGATGAGGCACACATTCTGTCAATTATTTCTTTTTCGGTCAGCTCCATAATTGTAGGAGCTGACTTTTGTATGGTCTTTTTCTGCGTATTTCCAAGATATTTTTCATGTAGATTTTTTATACTTTCGGTACAATCTGCAACATCAGAATAACTGCCAATCTGATTACCCGTCATTATGAAATAACGTCCGCTGTCATACATCTCGACTTTGCCTTTACGTCTCGCACCTTTCGGCAGATTGCCTTTGCAGATGATGTGAATACCATTGCCCGACTGCGACAGCTCCGCATAACTGCCGAGAGTTTCAATAAATTCTCCGATAATACCAGATTTATCGCCGTTCAGATAGCGTTCCACTTCGTCACGGCAGTCGTCAATATCAACACCAAAATAATTGCTGTTGCTGAACATGAAGCCAATGCCGCTGAAATGTCTTGTCCTCATGCCGATAAGAGCATTGCCGAAAGTTGTCCAAGTTGTCGGGTCGTTGGATTTTGCCGGACTGCCGTTCATTGCACATACAGGCACTTTTTTTATGCCCGAATGAGACTTCTCATCAGGTATAGCCTGCCAGCATACCCAGTTGCCACATAATTTCATTTCCTGCGGAATTTTTTCGTACATATTAAATCCTCCACATTGTTCATTAT
>CAMWKY010000044.1 GCA_947174965.1 uncultured Ruminococcus sp.
GTATTTTAGCACAATTCCAAAATTATGTCAATAGACCGTAAACAAATTTATTGACAAACAAAAAATAATATGGTATACTATTGATATAATATAATAGTTATATAAAGTATAATAATACTTTTTTATAACATAATAAGAAATGAGGAAAACAAAAAATGAAGAATGTAACAAAAGATATTTTTTATATTGGTGTAAATGACCACAAAGTTGACCTTTTTGAAGGACAGTATGATGTACCAAACGGAATGGCTTACAATTCATATGTAATCATGGACGATAAAACAGCTGTATTTGATACAGTTGATGTGAATTTCGGTGACGAATGGCTTGCAAATATCAGAGAAGTACTTGGAAACAAAAAACCTGACTACCTCATAGTTCAGCACGTAGAACCAGACCACTCTGCAAACATTGATAAGTTTATTGCTGAATATCCTGAAACTACTGTTGTAGGAAATGCAAAGACCTTTACAATGATAGATGCATTTTTTCCTGAACTTGAAATAGCAGATAAGCTGATAGTAAAAGACGGTGACACTCTTTCACTCGGAAATCACGACCTCACATTTGTATTTGCTCCAATGGTACACTGGCCTGAAGTAATGGTAACATATGACAGTACAGATAAAGTACTTTTTTCTGCTGATGGCTTCGGAAAATTCGGAGCATTGGACGTTGAAGAAGACTGGGCTTGTGAAGCACGCCGTTACTATTTTGGTATTGTCGGCAAATATGGTGTACAGGTGCAGGCACTTCTGAAAAAAGCATCAGCACTTGATATACAGATAATATGTCCATTACATGGTGTAATACTTAAAGAGAACCTTGCATATTATATTAATTTATATAATACATGGTCAAGCTATGAAGTAGAATCAAAGGGAGTATTTATTGCATACTCATCTGTATATGGCAACACAAGAAAAGCTGCTGAACTTTTAAAAGATAAGCTTTTAGAAAAAGGCTGTCCAAAAGTTGCAATATCAGACCTTGCCCGTGAAGATATGGCAGAATGTGTTGAAGATGCTTTCCGCTACGGAAAAATTGTCCTTGCAACAATTACATATAACGGCGAAGTTTTTCCATTCATGAATCGCTTTATTTCTGAACTTATCGAAAGAAATTATCAGAACCGTACAATCGGAATCATTGAAAATGGTGCATGGGCAGCTACAGCAGGAAAATACATAAAAAATAAGTTTGAGAAGTCAAAGAATATCACTTGGCTTGACACAACTGTTTCAATCAAATCTGCTGTAAAAGCTGAAAATATTAAGCAGATTGAAGCTATGGCGGACGAACTTATGAATGAAAGGAATGATTGATATAAAAGTAACTCTTAATCCTGATAAGGAAGTTGTTGCAAGATTGCAGGAGGGCTTAAAACAGAAAGATGGTTATTGTCCATGTAAACTTGCAAAGATACCCGAAAATAAATGTATGTGTAAGGAATTTCGTGAGCAGATTGAAAATCCTGATTTTGAGGGATTCTGTCATTGTATGCTTTATTACAAATCAAAATAAAAAATGTTCCACGTGGAACAATATGTCATATCAGGAAAATGTTTCACGTGGAACAATTATAATAGAGGGCGGATAAAATGGAACTGACAATAACAAAAGAAAATTTTGATGATGAAGTAAGGAATTATAAAGGAACTGTTTTACTTGATTTATGGGCATCATGGTGCGGACCATGTATGATGCTTTCACCAATTATAGAGGAAATTGCAGAAGAATATAAAGACAATGTAAAAGTCGGCAAAATCAATGTGGACGAACAGCCTGAACTTGCCGCAGCTTTCCGTTGTGAAAGTATTCCTATGATTGTTCTTGTCAAAGACGGTGCAGTCCATAACATAACAGTCGGCTACCGTGAAAAGAAAGATATAATCAAGATGATTAAAGCGTAAAAAATGTTTAACACCTTCCTTTTATGTGCATACTATAAAGGGAGGTGTTTTTTATGATTAATTTTATTTTAGGCAGTATGTTTGGCGGTACAATCGGAGTTTTTGCAATGTGTATGTGTACAGCGGCAAAATGGGGAGATTATCCCGAATAAATAACAAAGGCTGACGGATTTTTTTCCGACAGCCTTGATTTTATTCTTAGTCAAAGTGCTAAAACGTGTAGCTATCTATAATGGATAAGCTACTGATAAACTGAAACTGTTATTTCATATTCAGCCTATTTCTAATTGCTTTATCTTTGATTGGATATAGTCTTTCCACTGGCATATTTTTAGAAGTTAGTTTTCCATTTTTCCTTTGCTCGTTCCATTTTATGACCTTCGGAGTTAAATCCTCTATACGAAAAATACCTGTATCTAAAAAATCCCTTAATGTGCTTCCTTTTAATCCAAGCTGAATTGCAGCACGATTGATTGCGTTTCCGTTTATATTTCTATCTGGGTCCCATTGACAGTATACAGTTGTTTCATCAAAAGCTTTTTCCCATTGCATACCCGTATAACTTGTAGAGTCAGGCGATGTCAGCACTGCTTTTTGCAATATTTCATTAAACTTTGACTGATATATGTCTATAGCCAAGATACATTCCTGATTTTTCTTAGTTCCCCAGTTAGAACGATACATAAGCCAAAGAAAAGACGGCTTTATCCATGTCATACGGTTTACATTAAAATTTTCTCCAAATGTTTGCAAAGCGATTGCTTCTTTTGCAATTGTAGGATTGTATGCCTGATAAACCCGAATACATTGCTTGTCATATTGTGCAAATACTTCTTTTATATATTCCATATAGATTGACCTTTCTTTATTCTGATTCAGGTTCAGAACAAAATTCAAGCCATTCTTGAATTATATCATCAGGATTAAGCCTTTGTACCCTTGCTGTATTTGTATAATCAGGAGGAACTACTTCCGCAGTTATAACAATTTTTTTCCTGTCATCACCTGTTCCGAAAAGTCCTTTTTTATCAAGTCTCCTCAAAGCTTCTTCCATTGAATTTAACCGTACATCAAATTCAGAATAAAAATCATCATCTGACAGTTCCCATATATCATTTTTTTGCAGAAATTCATCAACTGCATTAAAATACAAATCATGTTCATATCCTACATATGTTGAATCACATATTGCCCACTTGTACATTAATTTTTCTGTTTCATCATCTGATTTAAGTTCTGAAAACAGATTTTCAAGTGCTTCATAAGACCATGCCGAAACATATGGAGATGCACCCTCATCAATAAGTAAAGAGAAATAATAGAATTTTTCATTTTTTTCAAGCAGTGCCTTAAAAGTTGATTCAGTGGCATTTTCTAAAAGACATACAAGCTGTTCATTGTAATTATTCATAGATTATTTTTTCGGAACAGTAATAATATCCTTACGCATATAAGGTCTAAGAGACTCTGGGATTCTAATAGTTCCGTCCTCATTGACATTATTTTCAAGAAACGCAATAAGCATTCTCGGTGGAGCAACAACAGTATTATTGAGCGTATGCGGTAAATACTTCTTGCCGTCCTCATCTTTTACACGAATCTGAAGTCGTCTTGCCTGAGCATCGCCAAGATTTGAACAGCTTCCCACTTCAAAATATTTCTTCTGGCGTGGCGACCATGCTTCAACGTCGATACTCTTTACTTTAAGGTCAGCTAAATCACCCGAACAACATTCAAGCGTACGGACAGGAATATCAAGTGTTCGGAAAAATTCAACCGTATAGCTGTAAAGTTTGTGAAACCATTCCATACTTTCTTCGGGTTTGCATACAACAATCATTTCCTGCTTTTCAAACTGATGAATACGGTAAACACCACGTTCCTCAATACCACGTGAGCCTACTTCCTTACGGAAACAAGGTGAATAACTTGTAAGAGTTTTGGGAAGTTCACTTTCTGGAATAATAGTATCAATAAACTTGCCAATCATAGAATGTTCACTTGTACCGATAAGATATAAGTCCTCACCCTCAATCTTGTACATCATGTTTTCCATATCATCAAAACTCATAACACCTGTAACAACGTTACTTCTAATCATAAAAGGAGGAATGTAGTAAATAAAGCCTTTGTCAATCATAAAATCACGTGCGTATGAGAGTATACATGACTGGAGCTGTGCAATATCACCACAAAGATAGTAAAAACCGTTTCCACTTGTTTTTCTTGCACTGTCAAGGTCAATACCGTTTACTCTTTCCATGATGTCAACATGATAAGGTACCTCAAAATCAGGAACAGCAGGCTCACCGAATTTCTCAACTTCTACATTTTCACTGTCGTCCTTGCCAACCGGCACACTGTCATCAATAATGTTTGGTATAACAAGCATAATCTCACGAATATCAGCCTCAAGCTTTACTTCAAGCTGTTCAAGTTCAGCAAGTCTTGTATTTATTTTGCCAACTTCTGCTTTTACCTTTTCAGCTTCATCTTTTTGACCCTTAGCCATAAATCCGCCTATAGATTTGCTCTTACTGTTTCTTTCGCCACGAAGTGTATCACATTCAAGCTTTGTTTTTCTGTACTGTTCATCAAGTTCAATCACCTTGTCAACAAGTACAAGTTTTTCGTCCTGAAACTTTTTCCTGATATTTTCTTTTACTGTATCAGGATTTTCTCTAAGAAATTTAATGTCAATCATTTTAAATACTCCTTTATTTGAATTTTATGTAAAATATCCTGTTTTGTGGGATATAACCACTGCTTTTAAGAGTAGGAATACTCTCTTTATTATAGTACCAACAGCCAGCAACAGGTATAAAGCCCTCACTTAAAGCAATCTGACTAAGATTTATTATCATACTTCTGCCCACACCTTTTCTGCGGTATTCAGGGAGTGTAAAATTTCCTACATCAACATTTTTCTTATTATATGGCATTCTGCATACAGCACCATAACCAAATGTAATACCATTTTTCACAATTTTCCAAAATTGAAAATTATCTGAATCAAAACAACCATCCCATTGCTTTTCCGTCAGTTCATTCATTTTACCAAACTCATCATCTGATACTTTTTCCATGCACTCCATTCCATAATCTGCTTTTACATCAGGCTCACCATATATAAAATTATAAGCCTGCATCTCAAAAGACGTTCCAAGTGCTTTCATTTTTTCAAAGGCAATACTTATCAAGTGAGAATCATTACTTGCGACAAGTACCGCTGTAATATCATACTCACTGCATACAGAATCAAGAATATCAGCAGAGTCTCTTCTTTTTTTGTGGCATATGTAAAATGAAGTAATCATTTTACCGCTCTCCCACGAATCAGCAACTGAAAAAAATCCGCTTAACTCATTATCAATAAATATGATATGTGGAGTTCCACCAATCATCATACTATTATGAAAAGCATCATTATAATATCCAAGTTCTGTAAAATATTCCTCTATAAGTTCAGAAATATTATCCCATTCAGTTGATTTAAAAAATATGTCTTTCAATATTGTTTTCCTCCATTGTTCCACGTGAAACATTTTTAACCTTCAAGCAATTTTTTTACAAGATTTCCTAAATCTTCCTCATTATAAAACTCAATAACTAAAGCGCCTCTGTTTTTTCCGCACTCAACTTTAACTTTACGTTTGAGAAGTTCTCTAAGTGCAATTTCCATCTCTGTAAAATAATTACCAGTTTTCTTGTCTGATTTTGTTTCACGTGGAACATTTTCTTTTTGTGCAAGATTTTCAATCTGCCTTACAGTCATTCCACCGTTGCAGGCTTTTTCAGCAATATTTATAATTTTCACTGTATCATCAAAACCAAGCAGAGCTTTTGCGTGACCTGTTGATAAATCTCCTGATTCAATCATTTTGTGAACTTTCTTTGGAAGTGAAAGTATTCTTATGGCATTTGCAATAACTGAACGTGATTTTCCAACCATTCTTGCAACTTTTTCTTGTGTCATACCATATTTTTCAATAAGTTCACTGTAACCCTTTGCTTCCTCAATAGGATTAAGATTTTCACGCTGTAGATTCTCAATAATTGCAATCTGTGCCGTTTCAATATCCGAAAGTTCTTTTATATTAACAGGAACTTCATCTAAGCCAAGCCTTCTTGCCGCTCTCCAGCGTCTCTCTCCTGCTACAATCTGATAATTACCTGTAGAAAGAGGACGAACAAGAATTGGCTGTAATATACCATGCTCACGGATTGAATCTGCAAGAGCAGATATAGCTTCTTCACTAAAATATTTTCGGGGCTGATTACGATTCGGCTCAATATCAGAAACTCTCAATGTAGTTTTAACCTGAACTGTATTTGAATTATCACTGAAAAGAGAATCAAGTCCAGCACCTAAACCACTTTTAGCCATAGTTTTTCCACCTTTCATTATTTATCTTTTTTCTTGTTGAATGAAAAAATACCTCTGCGTTTTTTTTGTGGAAGTTCAAGTGGTTCATCTAAAATTTCAAGTCCAAGAAGTGTATAAGAATCCGTTCCCTTTGAATTTTTATCATAGTACATTATGGGCTTTCCATGACTTGGTGCTTCTGAAATACGTACATTTCTTGATATCTTTGTTTTAAACACCTTATTCGGAAAATACTTTTCAACTTCTGCAATAACATCATTTGCTATATTAAGTCTGCTGTCAAACATTGTGAATAATATACCCTCAATTTCAAGAGCAGGATTATAATTTGTTTTAACAATTTTTATAGTATTTACAAGCTGTGAAAGACCCTCAAGTGCAAAAAATTCTGCAAGCATAGGAACAATAATGCTGTCACTCGCAACAAGTGCATTTATTGTAAGTGAACCAAGTGCAGGCGGACAGTCTATTAATATATAATCATATTCATCTTTTATTGTAAGCAACTGCATTTTAAGTCTGTTCACACGGTTTTCAAGATTCAAAAGTTCAATCTCTACTCCTGCTAGTGCTTCTGTTGCAGGAACTATAGAAACATTCTTAAACTCAGTTACAATAACAGCCTCCTGTACTCTTGCTTTTCCAATAAGAATATCATATGTAGTAGCATTTGCCGATTTCTTTTTTACACCAAAAGCTGTTGTTGCATTTCCCTGAGGATCTGAATCTACACAAAGAACTTTTCTATTGCGTGAACCAAGATAAGCAGCAAGATTTACAACTGTAGTAGATTTTCCAACACCACCCTTTTGGTTAGCGACTGCTATAATTTTTCCCATAAGGTTTATTCTTCCTTTCTATTACAAGATATTTTTATTATAACACTTTTTTTTATATTTGTAAATACATAATCATATTTTTTTTAAAAAATGTTCCACGTGAAACATTTTGCAGAATCAATGCTCTAAAAAATGTTCCACATGAAACATTTACAGAATCAATGCTCTAAAAAATTGTTCCACATGAAACATTTACAGAATCAATTCTCTAAAAAATGTTCCACGTGAAACATTTACAGAATCATTGCTCCAAAAAATTGTTCCACATGAAACATTTATAGAATCAGCTCTCCATAAAATTGTTCCACATGAAACATTTATAGAATCAGCTCTCCATAAAATTGTTCCATGTGAAACATTTTTTCACTTAGTCACTGGTATTATTATTGTATATTCGATACATTCTTTTTTTTGAATTTCAAAAAACTCAACCTGTAGTCCCGTTGATTTTACATTATCAACTGCCTTATTTATTGAATTTATAAGAGCAGTTACACTTTGAAAAATGCTTGCTCGCTTTTTATATGCTGGTATATAAGTTGGATTTCCAATAAAAGCGTCAATAAGCTGTTCCGTTTTGTCAACATTAAGTTTTTCATCTACTATCTTATCAAGCATTTTCTTTCTGTCTTCAGAACTTGCAATTCTCAATAATGCTCTTGCATGACGTTCAGTAAGATTATATTTTATTATAGTCTTACGTTCATCAACTGTAAGGCGGAGAAGTCGGAGTTTATTTGCAATTGTACTCTGCACTCTGCCAAGTTTTGCCGCTGCTTCTTCCTGTGTAAGTCCATAATGCTCAATAAGATTATGTATTGCTGCTGCTTCGTCAAAAAATGAAAGCTGTTGATTTCTGATATAGTCAACAAGTGAAATTATTGCCTTTTCACGTTCGCTTTTCATGCTTGTCTCTTTTTCCAATAAATTTAAACCTGTCATTTTTATTTCCTCACTAACAATAATATTTGAGCTTTGCTCTTTAAACTATTCTATCACATATGGGAAATAAAATCTATAGTAAAAATCCGCTTAAATTCATGATTTATGCGGATTTCTCGACTTATGACTACAATTTTACAATGGTTTCTTCTTAATCTGACCGCTGTTTCGTGGATATTTTGTCGGAGTCTGCGATATTTTTTTTACAATAATTATTTTTCTTGAATCATTTTCAAGCTTATAATCAATAATACTGCTTATTTCTCCTCCTAAAAGCTTCAAGGCATTTCCAGATGACAATATATCCTCATTAGGTCCTTTCATTGAAAAAAAACGTCCGCCACTTTTTACAAACGGAATACAATATTCCGACAAAACAGAAAAATTTGCTACTGCTCTTGCACATGAAAAATCAAATTTTTCTCTGTATTCAGGAAGTCTTGCAATATCTTCTGCCCTGCCATGAATAAATTCTGCATCTATATCAAGTTTTTTACAAAGCTGTTCAAGAAATTTTATTCTCTTTGCAAGGCTGTCAAGAAGTGTTATTTTTATGTCATTCCTCATTATTTTCAGTGGAACAGACGGAAATCCTGCACCTGTTCCAACGTCTATAAGCTTGATATTCCTCGGAATTTCTGCATACTTAATCAATAAAGCACTATCAATAAAATGCTTTATAAGTATTTCATGTGGTTCTGTAATTGCTGTCAGATTCACATTTTTATTATATTCCACAAGAAAATCTGCATACATATTAAATTTCTGATATTGATTCTGTGTGAGTTCTAAACCGTATTTTTTAAACTCCAAACGGCAAAAATCATATTCGGGCAACATTTTAATCACCCCTTCTCTTTTTTCAGCCATACAATAAGCATTGAAACATCAGCAGGTGATACACCTGATATTCTTGATGCCTGTCCTATTGATAATGGCTGTATTTTATTCAGCTTTTCAACCGCTTCAAGTCGCAAACCATGTATTTTGCCGTAATCCATATTTTGAGGTAACATTTTTTCCTCTAATTTATGAGCAGTTTCTATCTGTGCAAGCTGTTTTTCAATATATCCTTTATATTTAATCTGCAGTTCTACCTGCTCACATACATCATCAGGAAGTTTTGGCTTATTAGGGTCAAATTTCATTATATCAACATAATTCAACTGCGGTCGTCTGATTAAATCAGCTATCTTACAACCTGTCTTTACTGGTGATGTTCCCTTGCTTTCAAGATATTCATTCAGTTCTGCTGTAGGAGCAATTGTTCCACGTGAAACACGTTTTATTTCTTCATCTGTCAAACGGATTTTTTCATTGAGTTTATCAAGTCGCTCCTGTGAAATAAGTCCTATTTTATATCCTACTGGCATTAATCGCTGGTCAGCATTGTCCTGTCGCAAAATAAGTCTGTACTCACTTCTTGATGTCATCATTCGATAAGGGTCGGAACAGCCCTTTGTTACAAGGTCATCAATCAATGTACCAATATATGAACTGTCTCTGCGGAGAAGAAGTGGTTCTTTTCCCTGTATCTTCAATGCAGCATTTATTCCTGCCACTATTCCTTGTGCAGCAGCTTCCTCATATCCTGAACTGCCATTAAACTGCCCTGCACCGTAAAGTCCTTGTATCTTCTTAAATTCAAGTGTTGGCATCAACTGCAACGGGTCACAACAATCATACTCTATTGCATATGCAGGTCGCATAATCTCAACATTTTCAAGTCCTTTTATTGTACGCAAAAATGCAAGCTGTACATCTTCGGGCAATGATGATGACATTCCCTGCAAATAATATTCATCTGTAGAAAGTCCCATAGGTTCAACAAAAAGCTGATGTCTCGGTTTATCCGAAAATCTGACTACTTTGTCCTCAATTGACGGACAATATCTTGGTCCGACACCCTCTATTCTGCCTGAATAAAGCGGTGACCTGTCAAGATTAGACAATATAACCTGATGCGTATTACTATTTGTATAAGTCACATAACAACTTACTTTATTATTGAGATTTTCTACAGATGTTTCAAATGAAAATGGTACTATTTTTTCGTCACCGTCCTGTTTTTCCATAACATCAAAATCTATACTTCTTTTATGAACTCTACACGGTGTACCAGTTTTAAATCTGCGGATTTCTACTCCATTTGCAATAAGACTTGCAGATAATCCTCTGCTTGGCAAGGCTGAATCAGGTCCGCTTTCAAATGATGTTTCTCCAATATGGATTTTTCCCTTTAAATATGTACCTGTTGCAATAATTACTGCTTTTACTGAATATTCTGCACCTAATGATGTAACTATTCCTGTAATTTTACCGTCTTCCACTATGATTTTAGTAACTTCTCCCTGCTTTATACACAAGTTTTCCTGCTGTTCACATACTTGTTTCATGTGATTATGATACATCACTCTGTCCGCCTGCACTCTCAAACTATGTACGGCTGGTCCTTTTCCTCTGTTTAACATTCGGCTTTGTATAAAACATTTATCGGCAGATTTTCCCATTTCTCCACCCAATGCGTCAATTTCTCTTACAAGATGCCCTTTTGCTGTTCCTCCGATTGACGGATTACATGGCATATTTGCTATCTGGTCAAGAGATATTGTAAACATTACAGTTTTACAGCCTAATCTTGCTGATGCAAGCGATGCCTCTACTCCTGCATGACCTGCGCCAACTACTGCAACATCAAATTCACCCATTTTATATGACATAACATTTTCCTCACAAATTGTTCCACTTGGAACATTTTCAACTCTGTTCCACACAAATTGTTTCATGTAGAACATTTTTTAACTCTGTTTCACACAAATTGTTTCACGTAGAACATTTTTTTAACTCTGTTTCACACAAATTGTTTCACGTGGAACATTTTTAACTCTGCTTCATACA
>CAMWKY010000045.1 GCA_947174965.1 uncultured Ruminococcus sp.
GGATTTATGAATATGTATGATTCAGGCGGAAAAGGACTTGCATTGAAGTTTATCAATAAAAGAAAAAACAAAAAGCCTAATAAGGATTCAGACGATACGGAAGATTTTGTAATGCCTGAACCTGATGAAATTTTTGATAATACAGAAGATGAAGAACTTGCTGAAACAGAATCCGAAACGACAGAAGAAGTGGCAGAGTCTTTTGAAGAAAAAGCTGACAGTAAACCAAAAAAGAAAAAGAAATCGAAAAGTCCGAAAAATACGGACAAATCAGCAGAAAAAGACAATCGGCTTGATGAAAAAATTGAGCTTGTACTTGATTTAGTGCGTTCAGCGGACAGACCGTTGCTTCATATCTGTAAGGGATTCAGATTCAGTAAGATTTATATTGATTTTATGATTGCAAATGAAGATGCTTATAAGTGCGCATTGAATTATGGCAGAATAAGCGGAGCAGTGTATAATCTTCTTGGATATATGGCAACTCTTTTCAGAGTAAGTTATAAAACTGTTGATATTTTCCCTAATTTCAAGGAAAAAGAAAGCTGTTTTGATGCTTCTGTAAAATGCAGTTTCAAGCTTGTTACACCGATTATTGCAGGAATCTATTTCCTGATAATATATATGTTCAGATTTTTCATTCCGCAGAAAATGCAGGAAAGAAAATTAAAAAAAGCGAAAAAGTGAGGTTTTAAATTATGGATACAAAGAAAAAGCCATCTATAAATGAATTGATAGGCGTTTCAATGGAAAAAGTCAAGGAAATGGCAGATGTCAACTCAATCATAGGCGACCCTATTACAACAGCAGACGGAACTACAGTTATTCCGATTTCCAAAGTATGCTATGGATTTGCTTCGGGTGGTTCTGATTTGCCTTCAAAATATGACAAGGACTTATTTGCAGGCGGAGCAGGTGCAGGAATAAGCATAAAGCCAGAGGGATTTCTTGTTATTTCACCTGATGGAACTACAAAAATGGTTACCGTTGAATCAGGAAACGACAAAATCAACAGTGCTATAAACTCTGTTCCTACTTTTATTGAGAAAATTCAGTCTATAATAAACAAGAAGAAAGCAGGCAAAAAAAATCCGGAGGAAAGTGAAGTTTCTCTCACGGACTGATTGTAATATAGCATGGCTTTTCCGCATATTATACAGAGAAATATATTTTTTTCGGAGGTATGCGGAAATGAAAAAGTATGCTGTTATTCTGTCGATAATGATGATTTTTCAGGGATTGAATATTTCTGATGTATATGCTGATGATAAAGTAGAAGTTTCTGCAAAAGCGGCAGTTGTTATTTCTGCTGATACGGGAGAAATTCTGTTTGAACATAACAGCAACGAAAAACTCCCTATGGCAAGTACGACAAAAATCATGACAACTTTGCTTTGCATCGAAAGCGGAAATCTTGATGAGCCTTTTATCGTGGACAGTGATGCTATTCACGTAGAAGGTTCGTCAATGGGATTGAAGGAGGGCGATACTGTTACAAAGTATGCGTTGTGTTGCGGAATGCTTCTGCCGTCGGGAAATGATGCTGCAAATGCTACAGCGGTAAAACTGGCAGGAAGTATTGAAAATTTTGCTGAAATGATGAACGACAGGGCAAAGGAAATGGGCTTGACAAAGACTTATTTTGTTACTCCGTCAGGACTTGAGGGGGAGGGGCATGGCTCGTCTGCCTATGATATGGCGATTCTTGCATCAGAAGCACTGAAAAATGATATTTTCCGTGAAATATGTTCAAGTGAAACTATAAAACTTGAATATGGCAATCCGCCATATACACGCTGGCTGAAAAATACAAACAAACTTCTTTCACTCTATAGCGGTACATATGGCGTTAAAACAGGATTTACAGATGAAGCAGGTCGCTGTCTTGTTTCAGCTTGTGAGCGTGACGGAAAAAATCTTATCTGCGTAACACTGAATGACCGCAACGACTGGAATGACCATTCCGCTTTATATGACAGCTGTTTCAGGCTTGTAAAGACTGTTGATTTTGAAATTCCAGAAGATATACAGCTTGATGTTGCAGGTGCAGAAAAAGACAAAATAAGCGTTACTGCCGACCCTCTACATTTCACAACGCTTTCAGCAGATGCCGGTGACTTTGATTATATCGTCAATGCACCGCCGTTTGTGTATGCGCCTGTTCATGAGAGAGATGAAGTGGCAGAATTAAGCATATACTACAAAAACAGAAAAATTACGCAGATTCCGCTGTATTCGGCAGAAGATGCGGATTATAAGATACCTGAACCAGAAAAGAAAAAGAATTTTATTACTAAAATCAAGGAGTTTTTCTCCTGAAAGGAGACAAAATGGAAAAAATAAGAATACAGAAAATGATTGCCGACAGTGGATACTGTTCACGCAGAAAAGCAGAGGAGCTTATTTCAAAAGGCAAGGTTAAACTGAACGGACGTTCTGTTAAATTAGGTGACAAATGCGGATTCAATGATATTATCACGATTGACGGAGAACGTATAAATATGCCACGAAAGAAAAAATTTGTCTATATCATGATGAATAAGCCACGTGGATATGTTACAACAGTATCAGACGAACTTGACAGACGTTGTGTAATGGATTTACTGGAAGATGTTGAGGAACGTGTGTACCCTGTTGGCAGACTTGACAGAAATTCAGAAGGACTTCTGCTTTTCACTAATGACGGCGAATTTGCAAATAATATAATGCACCCGAGCAGGCATATATCCAAAACATATCGTGTAACAGTTCGCCCCGATATAAACGACGAACAGCTTGTACAGCTTTCAGAGGGTGTCGAGATTGACGGCAAAAAGACACTTCCTGCAACTGTTATTGTAAAAGAAAAACAGCAGGGCAGAGTTGTTCTGCTTATCACCATAAGAGAGGGCAGAAACAGACAGATTCGTAAAATGTGTGAAGCAGTTGGACTTGAAGTTGCAAGACTTCGCCGAATCAGTGTAGGTCCTTTGCGTCTTGGTATGCTTAAACCGGGAGCATGGCGAGAACTTACAGCAGATGAACTTCGTGCTATAAGAACGGCTATAGGCAAGGAGAAGTAAACAGATGCTTGAAATACAGGAAAAATTTGACAATACAGGTTATGAAGCTGTTATAAAACAGGCAGGTATAAACAACGTCCACATAACAGAGGCAATGGAACAGGGCAATGCAACAGGGTTTATTGCTTATGCCTATGAATCGGAAAGAACTGTTGTATATGATTATGATGACAACGGCGACCTTATGCTTTGTGATGGTCTTGTGCGTTCTGTTATGTTCAAAAGCGTGCTGAAAGGAATTGAAACAATGGTTTTTGAGATTGCAGACAAAAGCAAGTTTGAGAATCTGAAAAAACTGCATTTTCTTTCAGATGACAGCAATATCTGTGAAAATCTTGACGGATTTATGAATACCTGTAAGTCATGTAGAAAAAAGGAGGCGGATTGATGTGCCTATAAGAATATCTTCTGAACTTCCTGCATTTAAGACATTAGGCGAGGAAAATATATTTGTAATGTCAAAGGAACGTGCAGAACATCAGGATATACGACCGCTTAAAGTGCTGATTCTTAACATTATGCCGAAAAAAATTGAAACAGAGTGTCAGCTTCTTAGACTTTTAAGCAATACACCGTTGCAGGTTGATATTGAACTTCTGCAAATGGCATCTCATGTATCTAAAAATACGTCAAGACATCATCTTGAATCATTCTATAAAACTTTTGACGAAATAAAAGATTGCAGATACGACGGTATGATTGTAACGGGCGCACCTGTTGAACTTCTTGATTATGAGCAGGTGGACTACTGGCAAGAAATAACGGAAATATTTGAGTGGTCAAAAACTCATGTATTTTCGTCACTTCATATCTGCTGGGCGGCTCAGGCTGGATTATATTATCACTTCGGAATACCAAAATATCCGCTGAAACAAAAAATGTTCGGTATCTTTCCGCACAAGGCAGAAGTCGAAAACAGTCTGATTTTAAGAGGTTTTGACGATATTTTCTATGTACCGCACAGCAGAAATACAGAGGTACGCCGTGAGGATATTGAAAAGGAAAAGCAGTTGATTATCCTGACAAGTTCCGAACTTTCAGGAGTTCATATAATTGCAAACAAAAACGGCAGGCAGTATTTTATCACAGGTCATTCAGAATATGACAGAGATACTATAGCATCAGAGTATTTCCGTGACGTAAAAAAGGGGATTGACATACAGTTGCCTTATAATTATTTCCCCGACAACAACCCTGAAAATACACCTGTTTTTTCGTGGAGATGTACAGCAAATCTCATGTTTTCAAACTGGCTTAATTATTGTGTTTATCAGCGTACACCTTATAATCTTGATGAACTTGAAATAAGAAGCTGGACGTGGGAAACCGACTATTAAAAAGGAGTATAAAATGGACGAGCAGTTTAATCCGTATAATTATAATGAAAACTTTAACCCGAATCTGCCAAAGCAAAAACCGATATGGGCATCAGTAACAAGCTTTGTATTAGGTCTTTTAAATATATGCCTATGTTGCTGTACAACGTATATTTTTGCACCGCTTTCACTTATTTTTGGCATAATAGCATTAAGCAAAAAGTGGGCTGGAAAAGGTCTTGCAATTACAGGTGTGATTCTTTCGTCAATATCAATTATCTTCTTGATAGTATCAAATATTGCACTTAAAGAAGTGAACAACGATATAACAAAATTTATCATGAATGCAGACAAGTATGTGCAGGAATATGAGGAAACGGGCGAAGTTCCTGAAGATTTCAAAAAATATTGCGACCCTGAATATGACAACGTATGGAAATCTTTTGGTTATGACAGTTTTGACGACTTCTATAAAGACTATATGGACGGCTTTACAGAAAAATATTACAGCAGAAATGGAAACACTGGAAACCGTAATACAGATTCCGATGATTTTCTTGATAATGCAGGCGAAAAACCTGTAGACTTATAAAAAAATTCTCTCCGGATTTTTTCCGGAGAGTTTTTTGTTATTACATTGATTCAACAAGACCTCTGAAACGTTCCATAGCCTCAATAGTACGCTGTCTGTCGCCGAATGATGTAAGTCTGAACCAGCCTTCACCGTTCTTGCCGAAACCAGCTCCGGGAGTGCCGACAACCTGAATCTTTTCAAGCATAAGGTCAAAAAATTCCCAACTTCCCATATTGTTCGGGCATTTAAACCATATGTATGGTGAATTTATTCCGCCAGTGAATTTAACTCCTAAAGATGTCATTGTATCAGCGATAATGCGTGCATTTTCCTGATAATATGCGATATTTTCGTGAATCTGTTTAAGTCCCTCATCTGTAAATACAGCAGCTGCGGCACATTGTACAGGATATGAAACGCCATTGAATTTGCTTCCCTGACGACGACCCCATAACTGCGCAACTGAAACATCTGTTCCGTCGCTTGCCTTTACAATAAGTTCGTTCGGGATTACAGTATATCCGCATCTCATGCCTGTAAATCCAGCTGTTTTGGAGAGTGAACACATTTCAATTGCAACTTCCTTTGCACCGTCAACACAGAAAATACTGCGTGGAATATTGTCTTCTGTTATAAATGCTTCGTATGCTGAATCATAGATAATTACAGCGTTATTCTGCTTTGCATAGTCAATCCATGTTTTAAGCTGTTCAGCCGTATAAACAGAGCCAGTCGGATTATTAGGTGAGCATAAATAGATAATATCAGCATGAATACTGAAATCAGGCATAGCTGCAAAGCCGTTTTCCTCATTTGAATCAGCATAGATGATTTTACGTCCGTTCATAAGATTTGAGTCAACATATACAGGATAAGCAGGGTCTGTTACAAGGATAATATTGTCATCTCCGAAAATATCGACGATATTTCCGCAGTCAGCCTTTGCACCGTCATTTATACGGATTTCATCAGGTGAAACATCAGCCCCGAAACTCTTGTAATAGTTCGATACGGCATTTTTGAGGAAGTCATAACCTGCACCGCTGTCTTCATAGCCCTTGAAAGTCTCTTTTACTCCCATTTCGTCGCAACCCTTTTTCATTGCATCAATTACAACTGGTGCAATAGGCAAAGTAACATCACCGATACCCATACGTATAATATCGGCATCAGGGTTTGCTGTCTTGTAAGCATTGATTTTCTTTGCTATATTGATAAATAAGTAGTTTTTCTCAAGTTTGAGAAAGTTTTCGTTTAACTGTGGCATTATAAATTCTCCTTCATCATGTTAATATAGTCATCTTCAACAGTTCCGTCGCATATGAAATCAGCAGAGCCGGTCATTAAAACTGTCCCGTCTGATTTATATGTGATACGCAAATCACCGCCACGAAGATGTATAAGTATTTCCTCATCATGCTTGCAGTAGCCGTTTAGTACAGATGCAACGGCAGACGCACAAGCACCTGTTCCGCAAGCAAAAGTTTCACCGCTTCCACGCTCCCATACACGCATATTAAGTGTGTTACTGTCAATTACTTCAATAAATTCTGTGTTGATTCTTTCGGGAAAAAGCGGGTGATTTTCAAATTTCACACCGATTTTTTCAAGGTCAAGCTCTGCGATACCCTCTGTAAAAAGTACAGCATGAGGATTTCCCATAGAAACGCAGGTAAGATTATACGTTTTTCCGTCAACATCAACAGGAACGTCAATAAATCTGTCAAGGTCGCTGTCTACAGGAATATTTTTCGGTTCAAGTATAGCCTTGCCCATATCAACTCTGACAAGTTCAACTTTGTTATCTGAATTTACAAAAAGTGTGAGATACTTTATTCCCGAAAGAGTTTCAAGAGTAATCTCTTTTTTATCCGTAAGACCTTTTTCGTAAACATATTTGCCGATACAGCGTGTAGCATTACCACACATTTTACCCTCTGAGCCGTCAATATTGAACATACGCATACGGAAATCAGCCACATCAGACGGCATAATCATAACAAGACCGTCTGAGCCTATGCCTTTTCGCACGTCACTAAGTACCATTGCAACTTTTTCAGGTTCAGCAACAGTTTCCTCAAAGCAGTTCACATAGATATAGTCGTTTCCAATGCCGTGCATTTTAGTAAATCTCATATCAATCTTCCTTTCAATGCTAAATTCTCCTACTATTATTATATTACTATAAAGTGCAGAAGTCAAGAGAATATGAGAATTTTTTATAGTGTTGCATAAAGATTTGTTTCCCATGCAGGAATATATAATTGATGACGGATATATAACTTATAGTCGGGGTTGATAGTCTTTATAAGAAGCGGAATTTCAAAAATATCCTCATTTCTGTGATAAAGAGAAATCATAAGTCGGGGGGAATGTTTTGCAATTGTATTTGATGCACCCCATATAGCCTCACGTTCAAAGCCCTCAACATCCATTTTTATTATTGTAGCACTTTTTTTATTGAGTATCGTATCAACTGAAACGGCTTGAACAAGTGTATTAGAGCTTGCGGAAATAGCAGACTGTCTGCCCGCTTTTGATGCAAACGGCAATTCAGTATCAGTACACCATGCAACCGCATTAAATGTAAATATATTCGGCATATCGTCAACAAATTTAAGCAGTTTTCTGAAATTCTTTCTGTCGGGTTCAACTGCATATATTCCGGCATATCTTCCACGTGTAAAGCTAAGTAATTCGCCTATGGTGTCGCCGTTGTACGCTCCTAAATCAACATATGTTTCATTAAGATGCGGTTTTATAATGTCTCTGTAAATCTCTGCTTTCGGAGTTGTAACACTTGAAAGATAGCTTATATCTCCGCTTATCTTGAAATTTATGATATTTGCATAGACTTTCTTTGAATAGTCGTCGCAGAGCATATCATAAACCTGCTGAATCTTTTCTGCATTTTCAACGCAGTATTCATAAGTGAAAAGTCCGTTGCCAGCAACTGGTACATCAGGTACATAAAGAGTATGCTTTTCGGCGATTGATATTATTCTGTCAACTATTTCCTGATAGCCTGCCGCAAAGGCAAGTACAATCACAAAATCGTCAACCATTTCTTCAATTTCAGAAAGCTTGTGTACACGATAGCCCTGAAATGAGTGACCACGCACAAAATCGTCACTTGCAAATATTCCTGAAAGGGTTATGCCTTTTTCTTTGAAAACGGACATTATTTTCAATGCGCCGTCGCCCATGCCGTATATAAAAATAGGTCTTTTTTCTGCTTTAAGCTTGTCCCATGTGGACATTTTTTCTTTTATAAAGGAAATCATTTTAACACTCCGCAAATTTTATTCGTTATCAACTGAATCATTATGGAAATTAATCATATCTCTGCCACGTATACTATATCTGTCACGCATCTGATTAACATATTTGTCAATAAGGTCTGCAACTTTTCTTACATCTTTGATGCTCTGAACTTCTTTAACAGGGGTATCAGTATCTTTGCTGTGAATTATAATAGTGCCACAGCCGACAAGTCTTTGTCCGAATGAGCGAGTTATACTCTTGTCTGATATTTTATAAAGGTCAATTTCATCTTCTTTTATAGTGAAAAAACCTGCTTTTGTTATAAATTTTGTTTCTGTAAGGTAATATCTTGTGAAAGAAAGAGGAAGTCCAAGAAAAGTCCGCTTTTTGTCAGTCCATATATAATCTATCTCATGTTTAGCCATAAAAACCACTCCTTTTCGACCGTATAACTTATTTTACCACAAAATCTGTCAGAAGTCAATAAATTTTTCCCGTGAGCAGTAACCCACGGGAAAAATTTTTTTATGATTCAGATTTTTCTGCTTCAATGTCTTCGCCCTTCATAAGACGTTCAAAATCTGTATTGTCGATTTTTTCATATTTGAGAAGATATTGTGCAAGCCTGTGCATTTTATCTTCATTTGCTTTGAGGATTGCCGTGCAGTCCCTGTAAGCCTTTTCGATAATATCTTTTACTTCAGTATCAATCTGAGATGCTATAGTTTCGCTGTAATTTCTTGTGTGACCATAATCCTTTCCAAGAAATACCTCGTCATTGTCCGAGCCATATACAACAGTTCCGAGCTTGCTTGAAAAACCGTATTTTGTAACCATATTTCTTGCGGTAGTTGTAGCACGTTCAATGTCATTTGATGCACCTGTACATATATCATCAAGGAAAAGTTCTTCTGCAACACGTCCACCAAGAAGCATTATAATACTTTCTCTCATTGCATTTCTTGAAACGTGCATATCGTCTGTATCGGGACGGGTAACTGTAAGTCCTGCCGCCATTCCACGCTGAATTATAGTAACCTGATGCACTTTGTCTTGTGTAGGAAGATTATATGCAGCTACGGCATGACCTGCTTCGTGATATGCTGTTATTTTTTTATCATGTTCAGTTACAATGCGTGATTTTTTCTCTGGTCCTGCAATGACTTTCATTGTGGCTTCTTCAATATCTTTTTCAGTAATTGCTTTTCGGTCTGCTCTTGCGGCTAATAATGCAGCTTCATTAAGCAGATTTTCAAGGTCTGCACCTGTAAAGCCCTGTGTTGTACGTGCAATTATATTCAAATCAACATCAGGGGCAAAAGGCTTGTTTTTGCCATGAACATGGAGTATTTCCTCACGTCCCTTGACATCTGGATAACCGACAACAATCTGTCTGTCAAATCTTCCCGGACGGAGCAGCGCAGGGTCAAGAATGTCACGGCGGTTTGTTGCAGCAATTACAATTACACTCTCATTTCCGACAAAGCCGTCCATCTCAACAAGAAGCTGGTTAAGAGTCTGCTCTCTTTCATCGTGTCCACCGCCAAGTCCTGCACCTCTGTGACGACCTACAGCATCAATTTCATCAATGAATATAATAGCCGGAGCGTGTTTCTTTGCCTGTTCAAACAAGTCACGTACTCTTGACGCACCTACGCCGACAAACATTTCAACAAAGTCCGAGCCTGAAATCGGGAAAAACGGCACACCAGCTTCACCTGCAACAGCTCTTGCAAGAAGTGTTTTACCAGTTCCGGGAGGTCCTAAAAGCAGTACACCTTTTGGAATTTTTGCGCCTATATCAATATATTTATCAGGCTTTTTGAGATAGTCAACAATTTCCTGAAGTTCTTGTTTTTCTTCGTCTGCACCTGCAACATCAGCAAAAGTAGCTTTTCTTGCATCAGGCTGTGCCTTAAGATTTGCCTTTCCGAAACTTGAATATTTTCCACCACCGCTGCTTTGTTTCATCATAAAATAGAGAATGAATATGCCAAGCAGTACGGGCAATACGACAGGAATAATAGAATAAATCCATGTTCTGTCCGTTATTTTTATATAGTTCTGAATAAGAGGTTCATTCGGATATTTTTCATTATATGTTTTTCTGTAGTCTTCTGTATCATCAATGAAAAGACTGACATTAGGAACAGAATATTTGTGCTTTTCCGTTTCTCCTCTTAGCTGGTAAATAAGTTCCCCTGTACCTAAATCAAGCTGATAATATGAAACTTCATAATTATCAAAATGTGTGATAACTGATGTGTATTCCGTATTTTCTGTATTGTCTGAAAGTCTTGATATGACAAAATATAAACAGAAAATAGAGATACAAACGATAATAAGATAAGTAAAAATGCCTCTGTTTTTTTTCGGTGTCATTGCACACTCCAATCTAATTCTTTACCGCATATATTTTCAACAAACGCTTTGTATTATTATCAGGAGCAACTCTTTGTGCTATACCGATATTTTCGGCGAATATTGTTCCTTCGCTGTCCTCAATAAAGTGCAGGAAGGGTCTTTGCGGTTCAGGAATTTTTTCATTAATTAATTTTTTTACGGAAGAAAAAAAGTTTCTCCCTTTCAGCTGTATTCTGTCGCCATATTTTCTGTTTCTGACAACAGCTCTACCTTTTATTTTATCATAATCAAGGACAAAAAATG
>CAMWKY010000046.1 GCA_947174965.1 uncultured Ruminococcus sp.
ATATCAAGCCATTAATATATAGAACGGAGATTATCTGATGAATAAAAACACATTGCAAAGGCAGATGATGAGTATGAAAACAGAAATGCTTATTGACCTCCAGAATGAAATTGATGAGGAAATGAAAAAATCGCTTAAAAAACGTGACTGCAAAAAAATTTCTGAACTTTCTGATGCTTTCTTTGAAATAAGCTGTGGCAGTAATGATAATGTGATTCACCGCAGAGAAACGGCTAAAAAAGCTCTTGTAAACAAAATTTCAAAAGAAAAGAAAATTCACAATATAAAGCTTTACAGACTTATTTCAGTTGCTGCTGCCTGCCTGACAGTTGTATTATTCGGACTGAATACTGCATCAATGAGAGTGTTCGGACAGAATATGTTTTCAGCAATATATCAGCTTTCCAAAGATGGTATTACTATTGATATGAAACAGCAGGAAGATTTTGAAATCAAAGACAACGACCCTTATGGTATGAAGGCAAAATGTGCAGAATACGGATTTTTTCCCGATACACCGTCATATATTCCGACTGGATTCATTCTTGCTGATACTTATGAAAAAAGTGACTCAATATCAAAAAATGTCAAGTTCTTTTACAGAAAAGGTGAAATCAAGCTGAATTTTGATTATCATTATTACAACAATAGTGAAGATATAGCACCTACAGGTATTCCGACCGATACTTATAATGTGACGGAAGAACAGATTAACGGTCACATGATTTATATTCTGAAAGAAGAAAATCAATATACAGCAACTTATCTTGCAAACAATATTGTATACTGCATTGTTGCACATAATCTTGATTATGAGATATACAGAATGATTCTGGAAAATATGTCATAATTCACATAAATTTTGCAGTTGATTTGTGCAGATATACAAAAGTGAAACTGAAAGCAGGGAATATATTATGTTTCAGGACATTAATTTATAAAGGAGGTCAGACAAGTGAATAAAAAAATAGCTCTGTCGTTTTTTATATGCTGTCTCACTCTTACAGTTACAGGTTACAGCGATACAACAACAGAAAATGCAAATGCCAGCGAAAATGATACATATACCGCAAAAGCCGCAGGACTTATTGACCTGTATTCGCTTGGCTGTTCAGGTGACATACAGACGCTATATATTACAGCATCAACAAAAGGCAACGAAAAAATGGCAGAAGTCGGACTGAAAAATATCAGGATTGAAAGAAGTTCCGATAAAGTCAACTGGACTACAGAAAGAACATTATCCGATATGATTCTTGAAAGTGAGAGCGTGTATAATATTTCAAAAGAGGGATTCTCCGTTGAGGGCGATTATTATTACCGTGTAACGCTTGAACACTATGCAAAAGAAGATACACTCTGGTTTCCGCAGGAACAGACTGTAGAAAATACATCATTTGTTGTATATGTTCCTGCCGAAGACCCGCATAATCATATTTATCTCACCAAAAGTATACTTGAAGAAGATGTTGTTTTTGATGACGGTACTGTCATTCCGACAGGTACAACCGCTTTTGCGGTGAATATCGAAGATAATCAGGGATTCAGTGTTTTTGAATTTGACTTGAATATCGGTTCAGCCTATGATATTATCACAGATTCCGAAAACAGACCAATTTTTAAAAAGTATCATGCCGTCAACTATGGCGCAATGATTACAAGTGCTATCAATAATGAAACTATTGTATTTTCGGGACTATGTTCACATGACTGTCTTGTTGAGGGAGAAATACTGACGTTCTATGCAGTTGAAAATCCTGATTCAGATGATAATGATTACATTGTCACATCAAAAGAACTGTACAGTACAGACAAATGGCATGAATACGGCTCAGGAGCAGCCTATCTTGCAGCAGGCTGTCCTCTTATATATTATGGCAAAGACAACTCCCCTGCTCCGCCTGATGACAAATCAATATATATGGTCGGCGATATTGACGGCAATATGACGCTTGATTTGGTAGATGCCTTCAATGCCTTTTATGCTATAAATTCGTCATGGGTCGGGACTTTTTCTGATGTTAAAGTGCATCATGATTACTGCTTTCCGAATGTCACGGACGCAAGAGCCGCTTATATATGGAACAGATATGACGATTCCGACGATGATATGCAGCATTTTTCAGATGACGTTGCACTTGAACTTCTGAAATACTGCACTGATACATCATCAGGAAAAGACATAACAACCGATTCATATATCGGAGAAATCCGCCATACTGGTTAATCAAATTACAGAAAGGAAAATGACTTATGAAAAAAACATTATCATTTATTTTAACCTCAATGCTGACTTTTTCAGCACTTCCGATTACAGCATCAGCAGTTAATACACTTGATTTGATGGTTGAATATGATGAGGAAATGAATGCTCATGTATTCTACAATGCTGATGGTGATGATACATATGAGACAGAAATAAAAAAAGGCGATATAAATGCAGACGGGTCTATTGATGCTTCTGATGCTTCAGAAATACTTCATATATATTCCAGACTCTCTGTTTTAGATGGACTTGTCCTTGATGCAGCAATAGAAATACTTGCTGATTACAATAGTGACGGTCTTGTTGATGCAGGAGATGCCTCCGACGTATTGGGTGTATATGCGGATAATTCCACACAAGTCAAGCAAAGTAACGCAGTATCAGTTACTACAGAAGTTTTAGATTTAGATGAGGAACTTATTGTCGGCGGTGCGATACTCAAATCAGGTGTAACAGCTATTACAATAAATGTTGATAATAATGACGGATTCGCCCTTTTCGACTTCGTTCTTGACGTTGGTTCGGGATATGAAATAGTCACCGATACAGACAGACGACCGATTTTCAAAAAATGCGAAAGAGTTAACTATAACTCATATATTGAAACCGCAGTAAATGAAAATACTGTAGCAATCAATGGCATATTCGCTTATGACTGTATCAAGGAGGGCGGAATAATTACACTTTATGCAAAAGAAAATCCCGACGGCGATAAAACCGTATCAGTTAAATCAAGCAGTCTCTACAGTTCAAGAAAATGGCGTGAATACGGTTCGGGAACTGCTTATCATGAGGCAGGTTGTCCGCTCCTCACCTCTGACGGTGAAGTCATTGAAAGACACCCGATTGAAAATAACTCCGTTTACATGGTCGGCGATATAAATGGCGATATGAAAATTGATTTGACTGACGCATTTGACGCTTTCCATACAACGTATGTAATGACAAACAGCGAATTTGATCTGATGAATGGTATACTAACTCAAACGTGTTTCCCAAATATCACTGATGTAAGAGCCGCTTTCCTCTGGAATGCGTACGACGATGATGAACACAGCATGGGAAGATTTACAACAGATACAGCACTTGAAATTCTGAAATACTGCGCTGATATTTCAACGGGAAAAGAACACGTTTCAGATTCATACATCACAGAAATCCGCCACGTAGGTTAAACAGAAAGGAGAATTACTTATGAAAAAAATAATTTCAACACTTATGATTTCAGCTATAGCACTTTCGTCATTACCGCTTATGTCTGCTCCTGTTACAGATAACTACAGAACTATAGCACTTGCCGAAACAAATGATTTAAGCTCACTTGCATCTTTTCTTGGTGCTGATACAGCTTATTTCAGTTTCACCAACTACACAAAAAATTATCTTGACACGGATATGATTATCACCGACTGCGAAGACCAGAGTTATGGCATATCCATGTTGCAGATTCTTTCACATAATGGTGTATTTGCAGTATCTGATATACAGCAGGGTGCGAAAAATCTGGCAGATGTGCAGTTTGATTCTGAACTTGAAGCACTGATTGAGAGTTATCAGCTTACAAGATTTAATATTCCTCAGCTCAGAATTAAAAGAGCATTTATGAAAAATAACACGCAAACACTCGTTCAGACGGCTATGGTTTCCATGACAGCAAAAAAATACTTCCATATATCACTCTCAATATCCAATAAAACTCATGATGTTGCAGGTATCGGAATTGCAAGCGGTTCATGGACTTTCAACGGAAATTCGTACGATAAATGTATTCTTACCGTTGACAGCAATACTACGTCATTTGATGAAAACTACTGCATATATGTCAATACTTCTGACAATACATTTTGTATTCCGGCGTATGATGATGTTACACTTACTGCCGTTATCGCTGATGATGATGTACTGAATTATCAGGGAAAACTTGGCGAACAGGTTCAGCCGCCTGTTGATATACCGGACAGTGAAAATCCGGCGAAAATATATGTAGATACATACTCCAGAAATATAATCGGTGAAAAATATAACGAAGAATATGATGAATATATTCCGCAGTATAAAAGTACAGAAGAAGAATACGAAGTAATAGCCGGTGATGCTGTATACGATTCATTTTATCTTGACACTCAGCCTACTTTCAATGCTCCTGTTGCTGACAGCTATAAATTCAGATTCAAGGACTATCGTTCTGATGAAAGCTATCTTGCTTTTGACTCCGAATCAAAAGACGGTTATGCCTTTGTAAAAGCAAATAAATATGCAGAATCAGCAGAAATTTCCGTGCATAAAGCAAGCATAAAAACAACTGACAAGGATTCTATAAATGCTGAAATCGTTCCCACAGAGCCGTTGTATAAGTCTCCGTTTAATTTTTTCGAAGCAAATGCTTTTTACGCAAAAAATTTCACTATTACCGACCGTGAGGACGGAATATTACTGCAATCGGATTCGTCGTATTCAGCAAATATGGTATTCGGCGTATGCGACATGGACACTCTTACACTTGCAAAGGATTCAAGACTTGAGTTCCGCATTGAGCCTTTGTCTCGTGACCTCCTGCTGAAATACGATACCGAAACGCAGAAAATCCGTGGATTTATTGATAAAGATGAAGATGATGTATACGAAACTGAAATTCAGTACGGTGACACGGACTGCGACGGAATGCTTGATGCTGATGATGCTTCTGAAATCCTTTCAATATATTCTGACCTTTCAACGTATTGCACAGAAGAAAACCCAAACTATCATATGGAGTATGTAAATATATTCGCTGACTTCAACGGTGACGGTTTGATTGATGCAAGTGATGCTTCAGGCGTTCTTGAAAAATACGCTGAATATGCAACAAACAATCGTATGCCTATTCTGAAAACTAATAGATTATATTAAAAATTATAAATTGCACAGATAAGAGAAACACGTAAAGCGAATCTGCGACGTTTATATCTGTCTGCCTCTTCAAGTATTTCACGCATTTTTTCAAACGTTCTTTTATTTACTCCAAAATATTTCTGGTAACCTTTTTTCATTGTCCATCTTTCATCACCTGTTACTATTCTATCACTTTTCTTTTCATTTTTCAATAGTTTTAGAACAGGTCTAGTCATTCTATTTAAAAATGAAAGAATTTCTTAAATTTCCAAACGTATTAGGTAGGGATTTTCCTTTCTGAAATCATATTTCGATTTCAAGTAGAACGACTATAACTCTCCTTAAAATGCCCTCTGATTTATTTCAGGGGGTATTTTTTTATTATAGAAAGTATTGACAAATGCAGAAAATGATGTTACAATAAGGTTGTCGGAGAAATGTATCAGAAATAGTTTCCCGATAAAAATAATTTTCAGGAGGAATAAATAACATGAAGAAAATCAAGTCACTTTTAGCAGCTATGGTTATTACAGTTACAGCTGTACCTGCTCCGTTTACATCGGTTGCGGCAGAAAGTTCATACGATATGAACGTATCTGTAAATCTTGCAGGTGAAACAAAGACAATAAGCCCATATATCTATGGCATGAATCAGTATGGCAATATCAACAACTACAAAAACGTAAAAGTTAATGCAGTACGTCAGGGCGGAAACAGATACACTGGCTATAACTGGGAGACAAACTGGTCAAATGCTGGTGAAGACTGGGTAAACAGTTCCGACACAAATATCGGTGATGACGTAAACGGAGCAGGTTATGCCGCAAGAAAACTCTCGGAGGAATGTGCTGAATACAATGTTCCGTATAAGTTCACAACACTGCAAATGGCTGGATATGTTTCAGCTGATAAAGACGGTACAGTAAAAGAGGACGAAAAAGCTCCGTCAGCAAGATGGAATGAGGTTGTATTCAAAAAAGATGGCGAACTTTCTCTCACTCCCGACCTTAAAGACGGCAAAGTGTATATGGACGAATATGTCAACTATCTTGTAAAGACTCTTGGCGATTCCACAACATCTACAGGTATGCAGGGCTATAGTCTTGACAATGAGCCTTTCCTCTGGAATGATACTCACCCACTTCTCCACCCCGAAGAAGCAGGTGCTAATGAACTTATAGACAAATCAATCGAACTTGGAACAGTAGTAAAGGAAATCGACCCGAATGCAGAAGTTTTCGGCGGTGTATTATGGGGTATGCTTCCATGTATGAACGCAGGTGAAAACGGTACATCTGTTGATGCAGACTGGCAGGCAGTCAAAGGCAATTACAACTGGTATGTTGATTACTATCTTGATAGAATGGCTAAAGCTGAAAAAGAAACTGGCAAACGTATACTTGATGTTTTTGATGTTCATTACTATGCTCAAGATTGTGCTACAGATGACGCAAAATTACAAGCTGCAAGAAGTCTCTATGACCCGACTTATGTTGAAAACAGCTGGTTACAGCCATGGGGCGGACAATATTTCCCTTTCCTTACAAGATTACAGGAATCAATTGAAAAATACTATCCGGGAACAAAACTTGCTGTAACAGAATACAATCTTGCTGATATTGCAAACGAAAAAGTAACAGGAAAATCAGTTGTTGCTGCAATTGCCGAAACGGAGGCACTCGGTGCATTTGCAATGAATGATGTTTATCTTGCAACATACTGGGGTACACTTCCTGACTGTCCGTATGTTGAATCAGCTATAAACCTCTATACAAACTACGACGGCAAGGGCGCATCATTCGGCGATACTCTTATTGAATCAAAGACAGAGGACTTATCAAAATCCGCATCATTTGCAGCTATTAACGGAAAAGATGATTCAGAAGTTACGGTTGTATTGTCAAATAAGGATAAGACAAATACTGAAAAGGCTGTAATTGATATTTCAGGGGCAACTTCTGATTATCAGAGTGCTGTTGTTTACGCAATCACACAGGACAGCAGTGAAATAAGAATTATTGATGTTCAGAATGATGTTAAAGGCAACAAAGTTGAAGTTGAACTTCCTCCTCTCTCCGTTGCACAGATTGTAATTTCCAACGAAAAAACAGACAAAACAGTCTATGAAGCCCCCGATATTACTATAAAGAAGACTGATTACAGCTTTGATGAACTCAAAAAAGGCTCAACTGCTACTTCAAAGCTTATACCACTGGGCGACAAAGAAAATCTCAAGGAAATTGTACTTACTATAAGCAGTTACTCAAAAGAGGGTTCAGCTTACTACAGTGGCGGAGGCGGACTTTGCTTCAACAATATCACCCTTGCTGACGGAACTACTGCATCATGGGCTTGCAAAAATTACAGCTATTCAAATGGTTTAGACGAAATTGTTATTCCTTTTGACGAAGAATTTATCGTGCCGGCTGATGACGGAACAAATCTCAATGTCAAAGGAAGTGCAACAGAAGATGTCGCAGAACTTCAGACAGGCTGGTGGGCTTTCTCTGAAAAACAGGGCGACGGCGGAAGTGATGTTGTTATTGACTATACAAAGGTCACTCTTGTTTATGAATATGACAATACTCAAACCTCAACAGACCCGACAAAGCCTACAAATTCAGAATCTACACTTATCGGCGATGCAAATGAGGACAAAGAAGTCAATATTGCTGATGCTACTGCAATTGTTCAGCATCTCGGAAACAAGGATAAATATGGTCTTTCTGAACAGGGCTTGATTAATGCAGACTGCTGTAATGTCGGAGACGGTGTAACAGGTCTTGATGCTCTTGCAATTCAGAAACTTGAAGCAAAAGCGATTACTAAACTTCCTGAAACAATTGAGTAAAATATCTGAAAAAATCCCGCTGAAAGAAATTTTTCAATCAGTGGGATTTGATTTACTTAATGTGAATACAAAAAACAGAAAGGGCGCAGTTGCTATGAAAAAAATAACATTATTAAAAAAAATTACAGCATCTGTTATATTGCTGATGTTTTCGCTTTCCGTTTCAGCCGAACCATATGCACTGGCAGAAACTTCTGAAGTACAACTGAATAATATTGTACTTTTTGCGCAGTCCGATTCCCTTGCATCATCAAATTTCATGGAAAACAGAGTTGAAGATATTATTTCTATGTGCAATGATGCTGATACTTGTCATTCATTAGCAGGATATATTGATAGAATTTCTTACGGAAAAATGCGTGTAACAAGTTATTTTCCGCAGATGAAAGACGGTGTAATCACGCCTTATATACTTTCAGCTGATACAGATACATATTTAACCTGTTCACAAATTGCAGTGGAAATACTTCAAAATATCGATATTCCGAATGATACACCAATGGACGCAGATTCTGACGGAATTATTGATAATATTATTCTTGTTGTTGACGGCAAAGCTGTTGATATGAGTTCTCCGATATGGGCAAGAGCTTTTTCTGTAAACGGAATAAAAATCAACGGACTTTCAGTAAACAGGGTGAATATTCACAACAGCACACAGCTTTTTGAAAATCAGATTACAGGTGCGGAGGGTGTACTGTGTCATGAATTTCTGCACTCTTTAGGATACCCTGATTTATACCGCAACAACCGTACGGGAACACCTGTCGGACTATGGGATATTATGGCTTCTGATTCTGTATTTGTACAATATCCGCTTGCTTATCACAGAGCAAAAATTTCCGGCTGGCTGGAATCTGCGGACATTACAACAAGCGGAACATATACCCTCTCCCCTGTTTCTTCTGACAGCGGAAATCGTCTTTATCTGCTGAAAACATCTCTTTCTGATACAGAGTTTTTCGCTGTGGAATACAGACAGCAGGGCAAACGCTATTCCGATGAAATGGACGTTAAAATATACGGAACAGGTCTTGTCGTTTATCGTGTGAATACAGAAGCTGACGGAAATTTCAAAGGAACTAAAGATGAAATATATGTTTTTCGTCCAGAGGAAACTGCACTTGATGCAGGAGAAGGCAATCTTTTTTCTTCTAACTATGGCGGTGAAAATGCTCCCGATTCAGTCGGCTCTCTGAATATGAATGACGATATTACTGACGGTGCGCTTGTATATTCCAACGGAACAAACAGCGGTATCAGAATAAGCAATATTACAATGAATGACGAATCCCTGACATTTTCTGTTGAATTTGCAGATATATCCGATATAAAATTATGGGAAAGCATTAGCAGTGACAATTTAGGAAGTTACAAACCATGTCAGCTAGCATCATCAGAAAATGGTACAATATACCTGATTGCATCAAATGAATCAACTGCTATGCTTTACAAATATGACGGCAATGAGTTTACAAATCTGGGAAAACCTCTTGGCTCTGGAAGTTATGCGGATATGAATCAGCCAGAACTTGCATTTTGCGGAGATGTTCCCTATGTATTGTATCGGGACAGAAATTTCTTTCTGCATTTATGTCGGTATGAGCGTTCCTCGGAAACATGGACAGAAATTTACAAGGGAACAGAACTTGCACAATATGCCAACATGACAGCCGACGGAAACAAAGTATATTTTACATATACAACAGGAACTTTTCCCTATGCACTTCATTGCGCCTGCTATAATTCCGAAACAGAAGTTCTGACAACACTCGACGAGAACATTGCTAAAAATGTATGCAATATGTCTGTTGCTGTTCTGAATAATAATCCGGTGATTGCCTACAGGGACATTAATGATGGAAACAAATCAAAGCTTGCTGTTTACAATAACGGCGAATGGAATATAAAAATCATTTCTGAAACTGCCTGCGGTTCGGTGTCTATGGTGTCGGACGGAAATACTGCATGGATTGCACCTTCCGGAAGCGGAAATGCAGTGTATCAGTTTTCGGGTGAAAAAATAACATCTTATCCATTGCCGAATAATATTTCTGAAAATGCTTTTATGCAGACACCGATTTTAGCTGACGGCAAATGCTGTTTGGCAGTGAATACTCAAAATCCCTATGAACTGGCTTTATATTCATTAAACGGTACAGAATGGGAAATGACAGGAAATATACTGGCTATGGATTTAGTAAATTCTTTATCACTTGCATACAACGAACAAAAATTATATTGCTCCTACTTTACAAATAACGGAACATCAGTTATCAAACAGCTGAATATCGGCAAATCAAAAATACTTACGGGCGATATTAATGATGACGGTGTATTTAATATCGCAGATGCAGTAACTTTGCAGAAATGGCTTTTAGCTGTACCTGATACAATGCCTGTAAACTGGAAAGCAGGAGATATTTATGAGGACAACAGACTTGATGTATTTGACTTTTGTCTTATGAAGCGTATGCTGATTGAACAGTAAAATCAAAAAAATCCTAAGACTGTCTGAACAGACAATCTTAGGATATATTATTCAGTCAACAGATTTAAGGGATTCTGCCATGTTGATTTTTCAAGTTTTATCTGCATGAAGATATGATATGAATGAGGAACTTATTGCTTACATAACAAAGCCACCGCCTGAACAGAAGCAAACAAATGTCTTGAAAAGATAAGAATAAAAAATAAATTAAGTATTGTTATTTTACATGCAAAACACAAAAAAGTTGAATTGGCTTGATTTGGCTTGAATTGACTGGATTAACCTAAAAAATGGCTATAATTCGTGATATTCAGAGCTGAAT
>CAMWKY010000047.1 GCA_947174965.1 uncultured Ruminococcus sp.
GGATTGAGGAGTATACTAATAATCAAATAATAGACAATGGATATGATTATATTTCAAATGCAGAATTAGGATTATGGTTTGAAACTGATAATGCGGAGAAGAATGTCGAATTGATAATGCAATTATTAAGTGCAGAAACTTTTTTGAATAATGATTTATCTGGTATAGCAGAAATTTATATTTCAGACAAGAAATGTGCAGAGTTAGAAGATTGCAGAAAAATTTATGGCTGATATGATGTGAACAGGAATATATGATAAGATAAATCGAAACTTACAGGAGTGGTTGTATGAAGTATGAGGAATTACAAAGGATAGCAAAAGAAACAATTTCATATATAAAAACAGTTATTAAACCTAACATAAATTTGCTTGATATAAGGCAATTATGCGAAGAAAAAATGCTGTCATTAGGTGCAGATTCATTTTGGTATTATGATATTGGTGCATTTGTATTTGCAGGAGATGAAACAACAGTATCCATTTCAGGGCGAGAATATGCTACTTCTGATAGATTAATCAGTTTTAATGACATTATTACAATTGACCTTAGCCCTCAGAATAATAAAATTTGGGGCGATTATGCTCGTACTGTTATTATCGAAAATGGCAAGGTAGTTGAATGTGTAAATAAAATTCAAAACAATGAATGGCGTAATGGTCTGCTTATGGAGGAACGATTGCATCAAGAACTAATTGACTTTGTAACACCACAAACTACATTTGAAGAACTCTATCTGCATATCAATAGTTTAATAGTTGATGATGGTTTTATTAACCTTGACTTTATGGGCAATCTCGGTCATTCAATTGTAAAGAATAAAGATGAACGGGTTTATATTGAAAAAGATAATCATTTGCTGTTGTCCTCTGTTGATTATTTTACATTTCAGCCACACATTAGTATTCCAAATTCCAGCTATGGATATAAAAAGGAGAATATATATCATTTTTTAGATGGAAAATTAGTTGAATTATAAGTTTAGATTGAACAAGGATAAATTATAATTTATTTTAATAACAATAAAGGAGATTGAAAATTATGGCTGATATGATGTGGGCAGGAAGATTCTCAAAGCAGGTTGACGATACTGTCAATGCTTTCAATTCTTCCATTGCCTTTGACGGACGTATGTACAAACACGATATACTCGGCAGTATCGCTCATGCTACTATGCTCGGCGACTGCGGTATTATTCCAAAAGACGACAGCGTTAAGATTATTGACGAACTAAAAAAAATATCCGCTGATATTGAATCAGGTGACTTACAGCTTGACCCGACAGCAGAAGATATTCATATGTTTATTGAGGCTGAACTTACTAAGCGTATCGGTGATGTGGGAAAAAGACTTCACACAGCTCGTTCACGCAATGACCAGGTTGCACTTGATTTACGTCTGTATCTTCGTGATGAAATTGATGAAATCAAGAATTATATCGTAAAATTAATCAATACTATTATTGATACGGCTAAACAGCATACTGAAACAGTTATGCCTGGATATACACATCTCCAGAGGGCGCAGCCGATTACTTTTGCGCATCATCTTATGGCTTATGTGGCTATGCTCCTCCGTGACCTCCAGAGACTCGGTGATGTCAGCAAGCGTATGAATTACTGCCCGCTTGGTTGTGGTGCATTGGCTGGTACTACCTACAAAACCAACAGACAGCAGACTTCCGATTTACTTGGTTTTACTGCTCCTATGGAAAACAGCCTTGATGGTGTTTCCGACAGAGATTACTGCATTGAGTTAAATTCTGCTCTGTCTATCATAATGACCCACTTATCACGTTTTTCAGAAGAAATTATTTTATGGTGTTCGTGGGAATTTAAGTTCATTGAACTTGATGATGCTTTTGCAACTGGTTCTTCAATTATGCCACAAAAGAAAAATCCTGATGTTACTGAACTTATAAGAGGAAAAACAGGTCGTGTGAATGGTAATCTTATCACCCTGCTTACTATGATGAAAGGTATTCCGCTTGCGTACAACAAGGATATGCAGGAGGACAAAGAAGCTGTTTTTGATTCTGTCGATAATGTCAAGCTCTGTCTTAAGACTTTTATCCCTATGCTTGCTACTATGCGTGTAATCAAGGAAAATATGCGTAATGCCGCCGCTAAAGGTTTCATTAATGCTACAGACTGCGCAGATTATCTTGTCAAAAAGGGTATGCCTTTCCGTGATGCTTACAAGATAACAGGTACTCTTGTTGCTGTCTGCATTGAAAAGGGTCTTACTCTTGAAACACTTCCTATTGAGGAATATAAGAAAATGACAGAACTTTTTACAGATGATGTTTATGATGCTATCAATCTTGATACCTGCGTAAAGGAAAGAAAGTCATACGGTGCGCCGTCTCCTGATGCAGTTAAGATTCAGATTCAGAATGCAGAAAAACAACTGAATGAAATTATTAATCAATGATTATGAATAAAAAAGATTTGATTTTCACGATTGGACTTTGCATTTTTACAGGTATTATATGGGTTATCGGTGAAGTTGTTATGGGACTATGGATTGCCGTTACAACAAATGCCCATATAATATGGTTTGCCGGAATTGTTGTTGTTACTCTTGCGGTGAGTGTGTGGCACTCAATGAAAAATGACGAATCAGATTTGAAAAATCCGAAGCGTGAAAAATATGAACGAAAAACTAAGAAAAAATAAGGTGTTTTATTATGGCTAAAGTTTATATTGACGGTCAAGAGGGTACTACGGGACTTAAAATAATGGAGCGTTTTGAGGGGCGAAATGATATTGAAATTATCCGCATTGACGAAGATAAGAGAAAAGACCCTGCTGAACGTGCAAGACTGATAAATGGTGCAGACTATGTATTTCTTTGTCTGCCTGATGATGCTTCAAGAGAGGCTGTTTCTTTCGTAGACAATGACCATGTGAGAATTATTGATGCTTCAACTGCTCACAGAACTAATCCGGAATGGGCTTACGGTTTTCCGGAACTTTCGGACGAACACAGAAAAAAAATTCAGTCATCAAACAGAGTTGCTGTTCCTGGCTGTTATGCAAGCGGTTTTGCTTCTATAATTTATCCGCTTGTGAAAAATGGCATAATTCCTGATGATTACCCTGTTTTTGCATATGCTACATCAGGATACAGCGGAGCAGGCAAAAAGGCTATTGCTATATACGAGAGTGAGGATAAACCGTTTGAGTTTGATAGTCCACGACAATATGCACTCTCCCAGCAACACAAGCATTTACCTGAAATGCAGGCTGTTTCGGGTCTTAAATTCAAGCCTATGTTCAATCCTATGGTGTGCGACTATTTCAGCGGTATGGTTGTTTCTGTACCGATTCAGACAAGAACGCTTACAAAGCCTGTTACGCCTAAACAAGTACATCAGATGTACATGGAACATTATCAAAATGCTAAAATGGTTGAGGTTATGCCACTCATGTCTATTGAGGAACAGAAATCTTTCTTTCTTGCTTCAAATACTTTAAGCGGACTGAATAAATTACAGGTTTTTGTCTTTGGTAATGATGAACAGATTTTACTTTGTGCAAGACTTGATAATCTCGGCAAGGGTGCAAGCGGTGCAGCTGTTCAGTGTCTTAATATTATGCTCGGTATTGACGAAACTACAGGGCTTATATAAATGGCAGGCGGTAAAAAATCCCCGAAGCTGAAACTTTCTTTCAATAATATCAGTTATGTAATTATTGTTGTTATTTTTGCTTTGTTCGGCTTGCTTAAACTTTCAGGCAAAAGCATTTATATATTCGGAATTATTTTTGAATGCTATACTTTCGCTTTTGTCAGTGCTTTTATTATTCTTGTTGTAAAACTTGGCAACTATCTGAAAAAAAACAACGAAAATTTTGACATTAAATCTGGTATTCTGTCGGCATCTGTAATTATTACTCTTTTATGTATGATAAACAATATTTCAAAAGATGTTAAAGCATCTAAAGTTAAAGATGTTCTGCCTGTAAGTGATTCGTCCGATATTGAAGATATTTCTGTTGTGCTTTGTGAAGTGACGGAGTTTAACAATATGATTAATGATTACAGCACACATATTGATGTTTATTATGTTAATGGTCGGCTTGCTGAAAAAATCGGTTTTATTGATGAACTATATTTCTCCGTTGAATGCATAAAAGAGGGTTTGTATAGTTATCTTATTGACAGAGACAACAATACTATCACTATTGAGTGTTCATACGGTTCTTTTGGCGACGGCGTTATTATGATGAATCCTGAATATGCTACGGGAGAAATACGCTATATCTTTAAACTTAATTGAAAAGGTGGTTATATAATGGAATTAAAAAAAATTGGTGATGTAAATTTTATTGAGGGCGGTGTGTGTGCATCAAAAGGATTCAGGGCTAACGGTATTCAGTGCGGTCTTGCTCATAAACCGCTTACTGATACGGAAAAAAATTCTGCTGAATCAAATAATGCACTTCCTTCGGCAAAAAAGAAAAATGACCTTGCTCTTATTGTTGCTGACAAGGACTGCACTGCGGCAGCTGTCTACACAACAAACAAGGTCAAGGGTGCGCCTATTATTGTAACTAAAAAGCATCTTGAAAACGGTATTGCAAGGGCTGTTATTGTAAATTCAGTTAATGCCAATACCTGTAATCCTGACGGTATCGAAAAAGCTAATAAGATGTGCGAACTTACCGCTAATCAGCTTGGTATCAGTATTGATGATGTTATTGTCGCTTCAACTGGTGTTATCGGACAGGTACTTCCTATTGAGCCGATTGAAAACGGTATGCAGGAACTTGCAGACGGTCTTTCCTATGACGGAAACAAACGTGCTTTAGAAGCTATCATGACTACTGATACACGTGAAAAAGAAATTGCTCTTGAATTTACTGTCGGCGGTAAAGTCTGCACTATGGGCGGTATGCTCAAAGGTAGCGGAATGATTCACCCTAATATGGCTACTACTCTCACTTTTATCACTACTGATACTGATATTTCCGCTGAACTTCTGCAACGTGCATTGAGTGATGTTGTGAAAGTTACTCTCAACCGTGCAAGCGTTGACGGTGATACATCAACTAATGATATGGTTTGTATTATGGCATCAGGTACGGCAGGAAATAAGCCTGTTACTCATGAAGATGAGGACTTTGAATCATTTGAAAATGCTCTTTACAACATAATGATGAATCTTGCAAGAATGATGGCAAGAGACGGTGAGGGAGCAACAAAGCTTATTGAGTGCGCCGTTTCGGGTGCTGAAACTGAAAAAATTGCTGAAACTGTTGCAAAATCTGTTATTACGTCAAGTTTGCTGAAGTCAATGATTTTTGGCGAAGATGCAAATGCAGGACGTATTTACTGTGCTTTGGGATATGCAGATGCAGATTTTGATATAGATAAAGTTAATGTAGATATGGCTTCAAAGGGCGGTACTGTTACACTTGGAAGAAATGGCTGTGTTATTGAATTTGACGAAGATACTGCTAAGAAAATTCTTTCAGAAGATGAAATTCAGATTATTATTTCTCTCGGTGACGGAGCAGGTACGGCTGTTGCATGGGGTTGTGACCTTACTTATGATTACGTTAAAATCAATGGCGATTACAGAAGTTAATTAAAGGAGACTACTAAAATGGATAATATTTCAAATACCGAAAAATCACAGATTCTTATTGATGCACTTCCCTATATTCAGAAATATTCTGATAAAATCGTTGTTATCAAGTACGGCGGAAATGCTATGACTAACAAGGAACTCAAAGATGCTGTTATGACTGACATAGTTCTGCTGTCTCTTGTCGGCATCAAGGTTGTACTCGTTCATGGCGGTGGTCCTGAAATTAATGCTATGCTGAAAAGACTTAACATTCAAAGCAGATTTATCAATGGCTTACGCTATACCGACAAAGATGCTATTGATGTAGTCAAAATGGTACTTTCAGGAAAAGTCAACAAGGAGCTTGTTCAGTTACTTACTCAACATCAGGGTAATGCTATCGGTCTTTGCGGTATCGACGGAAAAATGCTCGTCGCTGAAAAAAAACTTACTGACGACGGTCAGGATTTAGGATTTGTCGGAGAAATTACAGAGGTTAATCCGAAACCTATTATTGATGCTCTCAACAACGGAAATATCCCTGTTATTGCTACTGTTGCTACTGATAATGAGGGAAATACATACAATATAAATGCAGATACAGCCGCCGCAAGAATTGCCGCTGAACTTAATGCAAAAAGTCTTATCCTTATGACTGATATTGTCGGACTGCTCCGTGATAAAGATGATGTTTCAACACTTATTCCCCGTGTTAATGTCAGTGAAGTGCCTTATCTTAAAAAGCAAGGTATCGTATCAGGCGGTATGATTCCGAAGATTGACTGCTGTGTTGAAGCTGTAAGACGTGGTGTTGAAGGTGCTGTTATTATTGACGGCAGAGTGCCTCATTCTATTCTTATTGAGATTCTTTCCAATGAGGGTATAGGAACACAATTTGTATAATCTGGAATATTATTAACAAAAAGTTTACAAAATTCTGCATCTTTACTGTTGATTTATCGTGTCGAAGTGAGTTATAATATTATAATGAGTTCTAATGCGGAAAATTTAAACCGCTTTGAAAGGATTTTTATATATGGAAAATACAATTGAAAAATTTGATAAATATGTTATACACTCTTATGGCAGGTATGCTCTTGTTATGGAAAACGGTGAGGGCAGACGCTGTGAGGACGAAAATAAAAGGCAATATATCGATTTTGGCAGTGGCATAGGTACAAATTCTCTTGGTTTCTGTGATGAAAAATGGAGTGATGCTGTATGTAATCAGGTGAAAAAATTACAGCACAACTCAAACTATTATTATACCGCTGTACAGGCTGAATTTGCTGAAAAATTATGCGAAACAACAGGTTATCAGAAAGTCTTTTTCTGCAACAGCGGTGCGGAAGCTAATGAATGTGCTATAAAATCGGCAAGAAAATACAGCTTTGATAAATACGGCAAGGGCAGACATAATATTATTACTCTTGTAAACTCGTTTCACGGCAGAACTATGGCAACTCTCTCTGCTACAGGTCAGGAAGTTTTTCACAACTACTTTTTTCCATTTTTAGAGGGCTTTATCAATGTTACTGCCAATGATATTCAGGATTTAAAAGTCAAAATTGATGACACTGTATGTGCTGTCATGCTTGAATATGTTCAGGGTGAGGGCGGTGTAAATGCTCTTGAAAAGGATTTTGTTGACGAGATTTACAAAATCTGTGCTGAAAAAGATATTCTTGTTATTGCGGACGAAATTCAGACGGGTGTCGGACGTACAGGAAAATTTCTTGCTGGTGAACATTTTGACAAAAAAGCTGATATTACAACTCTTGCAAAAGGAATTGCAGGCGGTATTCCTATGGGTGCTTGCCTTTTCGGTGAAAAAGTGAAAGATGTACTTACGCCCGGAACGCACGGCTCAACATTCGGCGGAAATCCTATTGCCTGTGCAGGCGGTATTGTTGTTACAGACAGACTTAACAGCTTAGGATTTCTTGATGAAGTAAATAAAAAAGCTATCTATTTCAGAGAAAAACTTGAAAAATGCAAAGAGGTTGAAAGCATAAGCGGTATGGGTCTTATGATTGGAATATCCCTGAAAAATAAATCCGCTTCAGATGTTGCAAAATCGGCTCTTGAAAATGGTCTGCTTGTACTTACTGCAAAAAACAAAATCAGACTTTTACCGCCTCTTACTATTGATTACAGTGAGATTGACGACGGACTTGACATTTTAATCAGAATAATGGAGGGATAATTTTATGGAACTTCTGATTACTGCTAACGGAAATAAATACACAATTCAGGACAAAGGCAAAGGAAGAACTATCTACACTGTAAAGAAGAAAGGCTTTGGTGCTGGAAAATATGTTCTTCTTGATACAAGCAACTATAATCTTTATTCGCTTGTTAAAACAGGTGAGGACAGAAAGCCGTCATTTATCATTACTCACAATGGTGCTATGCTTATTCAGCTTTCATGCAAATCTATGTTTCTTGACCCGACTATAAATGTCAAGGGCAAGAATCTTTCAAAAGAATCTGTGGAATATGTTATTACAAGCAAAGACCGCAGAGAATTTGATATTATCAACAATGAAACAAGTGTCGGTCACATAAAAACACTGCGTACCATGAATAATGAGTTACAGTATGAAATGGAAATAGAAAACAAGATTTTTGATGACTATATCCCGCTTTTTGCTGTTGCTGTTGACCTGATATTCGGAGAACTGAATAAATCAGTATAATAATAAATTTAACTGAAAGGGAAATAAAAATGAAACATTTACTTAAAATGCTCGATTTGAGTACAGAAGAAATTATAGAAATACTTGACCTTGCAGACCAGCTTAAATATGAACTTAATCACGGTATACCACACCCACGTCTTAAAGGAAAAACTCTTGGAATGATTTTCCAGAAAGCATCTACACGTACAAGAGTTTCCTTTGAAACGGGTATGTACCAGCTTGGCGGTTATCCTCTTTTCCTCTCCTCAAACGATTTACAGATTGGTCGTGGCGAGCCTGTTCAGGATACGGCAAGAGTTCTTTCACGCTATTTAAGCGGTATTATGATTCGTACTTTTGAACAGAGTGAAGTTGAAGCTCTCGCAGAATACGGAAGTATTCCAATTATAAATGGTCTTACCGATTTCTGTCACCCATGTCAGGTGCTTGCTGACCTTATGACAATACGTGAGTTCAAAGGCAGTTTCGACGGTCTTAAAATGTGCTTTATAGGTGACGGAAACAACATGGCTAACTCTCTTATCGTAGGCTGTCTTAAAGTTGGCATGGCTGTTTCTGTTGCTTGTCCTGACGATTATCAGCCACCTAAGGAAATTCTTGACTTTGCATCACAATATGACTGCTTTGAAATTACAAACTCACCTGAACAGGCTGCTAAAAATGCTGATGTTGTTATTACTGATGTATGGGCATCTATGGGTCAGGAGGGTGAAGCTGAAAAGCGTAAAAAGGCTTTTGCAGGTTATCAGGTTAATGATAATATTATGTCTCTCGCTAATGATGATGCTATGGTGCTTCACTGTCTCCCTGCACACCGTGAGGAAGAAATTACTGAAAAAGTATTCGAGGCTCACGCTAAAGAAATCTTTGAAGAAGCTGAAAACAGACTTCATGCACAAAAGGCTGTTATGGTTAAGTTAATGGCTTAAGGGAAAAATTATGAAAAAATTTGTTTCTTTAATTTTAAGTGCTGTTGTGTGCTTTTCGGCAACGGCACTGCCTGTATCAGCAGTTGATTTTCAGGAAATTCAGTCTGTTTCAGTGAAAAACGATTCATCTGAAGTTCTTGAATATGTTATGGCTAATAGAAGTGAAATATGGATAGCAGGTATGACGGCAGAAGCGGAAAATATTGTTATTCCTGAATATGTTGACGGTCTGCCTGTTGTTGGTATTGAAAGTTATTCTTTCGGCAACTCTGAATACAGCAGTTCAATAAAATCGGTTGTTATTCCAAAAACGGTTAAATATATAGGAGAAGGTGCTTTTTCTTATTGCCAGAATATAGAATCACTGACAATTTCTGATGGTGTTGAACATATCGGAGGATTTGCTTTTGTAGGTTGTTCTAAACTTAAAAGCGTTACTATTCCAAAAAGTGTCAGGAAGATAGATGACATGGCTTTTAATGGCTGTGATTCTATAGAGGAATTTGTTATAGAAAGTCCTGACTGTGATATATACTGTATGGAATATACAATTTATTCCGGAACTTACGGTGATTCCGTAATTGCTGGATATGACAACTCATCTGCTCAGAAATATGCTGAAATTTACAATAAAAAATTCAAAAGTCTCGGAACTTGTCCCACTGATTTTTACATTTCGGATTTTGAATATCCATATAAAAAATTGCTTATTGAATTGATGTATCAAGATTCAAATAGTTATATGGAATACTGGATATATGATATTGATAAAGATAATGTTCCAGAGCTTATTACTAAAACAGGTACGAGCGAATCTGATTATATTATTAAATTTTATAAATATAAGGATAATAAAGTTTTACTTATTGATAGCATGAGTGGCGGTCACACAACTTTTTATAAAGATAAAGATAATAAACAGCTTTGCTGTATGTATGGTCATATGAGATATGGTGTTATTACATGGCTATCTTCTGACGGAAACAGTATTTCTGTTGACAAAACTGTTGAAACTGTTGGCTATGATGAAGAAAATAATGTCTACAAATGGTCTGATTATGGTAATTTTGAAACACTTGAATCATCTTATGCTTTTTTCATTTCATATCCTGACGGTTGGAGTAATGAACTTGATATGTCTTTAATCAGTAATTATAAATTGATTTCCGATAATCAGATTTCTGCTGTTATCATTCCGTCCGATAAGGTCGGAAATGTGAACGGCGATGATATGATTGATGCAAATGATGCATCTGTTATTTTGAGTACTTATGTTTTGCTCTCAACAGGTGAAAATTTTGTTTTATCCAATGAACAGTGCAATACTGCTGATGTTAACGGTGATGGTCTTGTTGATGCAAATGATGCTTCGGCGATTCTCGGATATTATTCATATCTCTCAACACTTCCTTCAACAGAAACTCCAGTCGATATTAAAGAATATATCACAAAATGAGTTAAAA
>CAMWKY010000048.1 GCA_947174965.1 uncultured Ruminococcus sp.
CTTTAGCAGTAAATATTGTTCCTATTTTTACTGATAAGTAAAAACAAACAGAGAATCAACCCTGTGACAAGTTAAGTCATAGGGTTTTTTAGTTGAGGTGAATAGAATGTCAAAAAAATCCGATAAAAAAATTTCATTACACAATGCTAAATCAAGCATTGAAAGTTATAAGAATAAAATCGTAACATTTCTTAAAACATATAACAAAAACACAATGACGATTGCCGAACTTGAAAAAAAGTGCCGTACAAAAAAATCGGGCAGAAACGATTTCATTAAAGCATTTGATGAACTGCGTACAGAGGGCATTGTTGTAATGCGCAAGGGCATGAAAACAGCTCTTGCTGAACGTCTTAATATGCACGTCGGGAAAATCACACGTCTTAGCCGTACATTCGGCTTTGCCATGACTGACGACGGCACGGAATATTTTATTCCGGGAAAGTGTATGCTCGGGGCTATGCCTGATGACAGAGTGCTTATTGCTGATATTCCGTCACGTTCGGGCGAACCGGAGGGCGAAATTGCAGATATTCTTGAATTTGGAAGCAACAAGATGACAGGTACAATCGAATATACAGAGGGAAATTTATATCTTGTTCCTGATATTTGCATGAACACTCATATTATAATCGAAAAGGGAAACAATGTGCCGTTTTCAAGAGGTGACAAAGTTCTTGCGGAGATAACCCGCAGAGGAAAAAGGCACGCTGAACATAAAGTTCGCATAATTCTTGTTTTCGGTAGCAGTGAGTTTGCATCATCATGTGCGGAGTCCATTCTTGCATTGCATGGCGTGGAAAAGAATTTCCCTGATGATGTGCTGAAAGAAGCCCACAAAATAGAGGAGGGCGGTGTTCAGGAATACAGTTTCAACAATCGTGAAGATTTGCGTTATATGCCGATTTTCACCATAGACGGCGCAGAATCAAAAGACCTTGATGACGCTGTTTCCGTTCAGCGCACGGAAAAAGGCTATCTGCTCGGAGTTCATATTGCTGACGTTTCACACTATGTAAAGGGCAACAGTGCGCTGGACAAAGAAGCCCTAAAACGTGGTACAAGCATATATTACGCAGACAAAGTTATACCGATGCTTCCGAAAGAACTCTCTAACGGTATATGCTCACTTAATCCGAATGAAAACAGACTTACGCTGTCTGCATTTATTGAACTTGACAAGGACGGCGATATGATTGGTTACCGTTTCTGTAAAAGTGTTATCAAGTCAAGAGTAAAGGGCATATACTCTGAAATAAACAGGATTCTTGACGGTACGGCAGATGACAGTATACTTGCAAAATATGATTGTGTGGCAGAGGAAATTCCGCTTATAGACGAACTTGCTGACATTCTGCTTGCAAAGAAAAAACGTCGTCACGCTCCTGAACTTGAAACAGTTGAAAGCAAGCTGATAATCAACGAAAACGGCGTATGTGTTGATGTTCTGCCACGTGAACGAGGAAAGTCTGAACGCATTATAGAGGAGTTTATGCTATGTGCGAATGAAGCGGCGGCAAAACTTGCAAGAGGAAAAAATGTTCCGTTTGTTTATCGTGTTCACGAAGCTCCGCCAGAGGAAAAAATAACTCAATTATGTGCAACGCTTACAAAACTGAATATACAGTATCCGCATTTTACAGAGGTGAAACCTGTTCATATGGCTGAAATCCTTGATAATGTGAGAGATACGGAAAAATTTGAGTCTGTAAATATGATGGTACTCCGTTCAATGTCAAAAGCGAAGTATTCCAATGAACCACTCGGTCATTTCGGACTTGTACTTGATGACTATGCACATTTCACATCTCCGATAAGACGTTATCCTGATTTGGCTATACACCGTATCATAACAGATATTCTTGCCGGCTATGATGAAACATGGCTTAACAAGAGATACAGCGGATTTACTGTAAATGCATCTGAAAAGTCATCATCTGCTGAAATAAGGGCGGTATCGGTTGAACGTGAGTGCGAGGACTGCTATAAAGCTGAATATATGAAGCAGTATATCGGCGAAAGTTTTACAGCGAAAATCTCGGGTGTTACAGAATATGGCTTTTATGCTGAACTGCCGAACTCTGTAGAAGGACTTGTGCATATACGCTCACTTCCTGAAGGTGAATATGATTATTCCGAACCAGTCGCACTTACTGAAAAATTCAGTGGTTTTTCGTATGAACTCGGCAACACTGTTCAGGTTATATGTGCGGAAGTTAATGTCAGTGAGGGAAAAATAGATTTTGTACTTGATGAGGGTGATTGATTTATGCGTAAAATTGTGATTATTTCAGTTATGACGGCTTTTTTGTGTGGATTTACAGCGTGCGGAGACAAGACAAATTCATCTGCTCCTGAAAGTTCCTCTGTTGCCACTGAAAGTTCGTCATCTGAAACTACAGAATCAGCAGATACAGCAACTACTACAGAACAGACAACAGAATCTGCTATAGTCAGTGAAACAACTACGTCAGTGACAAAGCAAACCACAACAACAGTTTCAGCCGAAAACATTTTTCAGCAGACTGATATTTCAGATGGTATAGTTTTCAGTGAAGATGTTGAGAATCTGACTGATGATGCACTTATTTCAGTTGCTCAACTGCTTTTTGAATCTGCCTGCAAAACTGAATGGGATTTTACTGTCGGCTCACCTTATGAACTTGATACAACGCAGACTGCCCAGAATATGTATGGCTGGAACTGCTATCTTATCACGACAGACGGCATAAACTCCCTTGACGATATAAGAGCAGACTATCATAAAATATTCAGTGAAAGCTATTCTGACAGGATAGACGAAGTATTTACAGAATCGGGCGGACGTGTATACTGTCTGAACGGTGCAAGAGGTGCTGACATATTCTATGAAAAATCGGTTGTTACTGCTGTAAACTCACGCTCCGACAACGAAATATCATTTACTGTCGAAAATTATTACAACGGCGACGATTTTGGCAATGATGCGTATATTTCTACAGAAGATTTTGTTATAACAATTGATTCTGACGGTGCATGGCGTGTGCTGAAATTCAGATTACCATATTAATTGCAGGAAAAAGTCTGATAGTAAAAAAATCAGGCTTTTTTTATACAATAAAATAGTTGCAAATATGTTCTTGTTATGTTATAATATAAAGTATATGTAAGAAAATATAAAGAACGGACGGAACAGAATTGAAAAATATAAGGATTTTAGGTGTTGACCCTGGTTATGCTATTGTGGGATTCGGAATTGTGGAGTATGATACGATTAATTTCAGGCTGATAGAATACGGCGCAGTACTTACAGAAGCTCATATTCCTTTTACAGAGCGTCTCAATTCAATTCACACGGATATTGAATTTATATTTGACAAATACCGTCCGCACTGTATGGCAGTTGAAAAGCTGTTTTTTACGACAAATCAGAAAACGGCTATTGACGTTGCGCAGGCAAGAGGTGTTACAGTTCTTTCGGCAGCAAAAAGAAATGTTCCTGTATTTGAGTATACGCCTTTGCAGGTGAAATCCGCTGTTGTCGGATATGGAAAGGCTGAAAAAAAGCAGGTTATGGAGATGACAAGGCAATTATTGAATCTTGCGCACATTCCAAAGCCTGATGATGCGGCAGATGCCCTTGCTGTAGCAATATGTCACGGTCACTCAACAAGATGGGGGTAAAACAATATGATTTACAGTTTACACGGAAAACTTTTGACAAAAGAAATGAATTTCGCTGTAGTGGAGTGCGGAGGAGTAGGCTACGGCTGTAGAACTTCATACAGCACTATTTCAAAGCTGGGTGAGATTGGCAGTGATGTCACATTATTCACACACCTATATATAAAAGAGAGTATTGTTGAGCTTTTCGGATTTATAAATCAGCAGGAGCTGAACTGTTTCCGCCTGCTTATATCCGTTACGGGAATAGGCGGTAAAGCTGCAACGTCCATTCTTTCAGATATGACACCCGAAAAATTTGCTTTTGCCATTGCATCAGGTGACAGCAAGGCATTTACGAAAACAAAGGGCATAGGTGCAAAGACAGCACAGCGTATCGTGCTTGAACTGAAAGACAAAATTTCCTCTGAATCGCTTGACATGACTGCATCAGCATATACAGACAGTTCAGCAGTTGCAGACACTTCCGCAATAAGTGAGGCTATGGAGGCTCTTATGGTGCTTGGATATTCGCAGGGAGAAGTTGCACCTATACTCCGAAAACTTGACCCGATACTTGATACACAAACTCTTATTAAAGAAACATTACGCCATATCGTTTCAGGAAAATGATTAGGAAAGGAAGATTTTTCAGCCATGAATCTTGATGAACTTCTGAAAGATGCAATAACAGAGCCGTCAAAGCGAGCAATGTTCTTGCAGACGCTTATAAGAAGTGATATATATGTAATATGCAAAAATTCAGTCAATACACAATATTCCGATAGCGATATACAGCTTGAACTTGTTACAACGCAAAACTCAAACGGCGATATTTTCATACCGTTCTTTACAAGTTATCAGGCATTGCAGAAATTTGCAAAGAGATATGTTGACTGCTATAAAATAAACTGTCTACGCTTTTTCTACATGATTCAGACGGCGTCTGCCGTGCTTAATCCAAATTCATATGGAAAGGAATTTTCGTCGCAGGAAATCAAGTCGATTATCATGCTTGCGAAAAATCAGCGTATAAAGGCACTTCCGAATAATGATGATGAAAAAATGGAATTTCACCCATGTAGTCATTCTGTTGAGCATCTGAAAAAAGCTGTATCAAAGTTTCTTGAAAGACAGCCGAATGTTGAAAAAGCATTTGTTACAGAGATGACAAGAGGAAACGAAGTACCGCAGATTCTCTTTGTACTTGATATGACGGGCAACACAAGAAATCTGTTTGTGCCTTTGTCAAAATATATATCAAAAATAACAAGACCTGACGAACATATCAGCTTTATAAGCTGTAAGCAGAATATCGGAAAAACAGCTTCTGAAAATGCTGAACTGTTCTATACAAGACAAAAACGATTCTTTGAAAAATAAGGAGTTCTTTATGATACAAACTGAAGATATGGAGTTCGCTCCACGAGTGATTTCTCCCGAAAATACGCAGGAGGACGGCGATATTGAGGTTACACTCCGTCCGCAGAGCCTGCATGAATATATCGGGCAGGACAAAGTGAAAGAGAAAATCGCTGTATACATTCAGGCGGCAAAGCGCAGAGGTGAACCGCTTGACCATGTTTTGTTATACGGTCCTCCCGGACTTGGCAAGACTACTCTTTCTGCAATTATCGCACATGAACTTGGCGTAAATCTCAGAATAACAACAGGTCCTGCAATTGAAAAAACAGGCGACCTTGTTTCACTTCTCACAAGTCTTTCTGATAATGATGTGCTTTTCATTGACGAAATCCACCGTCTTTCAAAGCAGGTTGAGGAAATACTTTATCCTGCACTGGAAGACAGAGTTATTGATATTATAATAGGAAAAGGACCGTCAGCACGTTCAATAAGAATGGATTTGAAGCCGTTTACCCTTATAGGTGCAACAACAAGGGCAGGACAGCTTTCAGCTCCTTTGCGTGACAGATTCGGCGTTATAGAACGTCTGGAGCTGTATAATAAAGAACAGCTGACAGATATAGTCCGCAGAAGTGCAATGATATTGAATATTCCATGCACAACAGACGGAGCATCAGAAGTTGCAGGACGTGCAAGAGGTACACCCCGAATCGCAAACAGACTGCTTAAGCGTGTGAGAGATTTTGCAGATGTAATGGGCAATGGCGAAATCACAAAGGAAATTGCAGAAATAGCATTAGGCAGACTTGAAATTGATGCACTTGGACTTGACAGTCTTGACAGGCGTATGCTCGGTATGATTATAAAAGGCTATGGCGGTGGACCTGTCGGACTTGAAACAATCGCATCTGCAATAGGTGAGGAAGCTGTTACTTTAGAGGACGTTTGTGAGCCGTTTCTTATGCAGTTAGGATTTCTTGGCAGAACTCCACGTGGCAGAGTTGCAACACGTCTCGCATATGAGCATCTTGGATTAGTACCGCCTGAAGATAATTCAGGACAGCTTAAAATAACATGATAAACGGTCAGGCACTTGGAAAAACCGCAGAACTGAAATACGGACTTTTTCCCATGAGTTTTAACGGTTGTGAAGTCATATCGGTATATAATGCACTTGAATATCTCAATATTCCGCAGGAAATAGATGCTGTAAGGAAATACATGGAGCGTTATGCTGTTTTCGGGGGATTTTTCGGGTGCAATATATACTGTATCGGAAAAGCACTGAATCATTTTGGTGCTGAATGTGAAAAAGTGAAATCGCCTGACAATGCAGAGGCGGTTATTGTTTCGTCGTGGACAGGCATACCCTTTTTATCGACAATACACACTGTTTTCTGCGTCCGTGATAATGATGATATAAAGGTATACAACAGATATAATAATTTGCAGTCATATATGAAATACAGTTCATTTGAAAAAATTTTCGGCGGAAGAAAACCGCTGGTTATATATAAATTAAGACAGGAGTATAAACATGAGTAAAATATTCGGAAAAAACGGTATCAGGGGACTTGCTGTAACTGAATTTACCTGCGAATTTGCCATGCAGATTGGCAGAGCCGTAAATGCCGTACTTTCGGAGAAAGACCGAAAAGCTAAATTTTTTATAGCAAAAGATACACGAAGTTCGTCAGATGTTATTGAGCTTGCATTATGTACGGGATTATGTTCTGTCGGTGCTGATGTGGAACTGCTCGGGGAAGTTCCTGTTGCTGTTCTTGCGTGGAATATACGTGAATATGGTGCAGACGGCGGAATAATGGTGACAGCATCTCATGCCAATAACGATGTGAACGGAATAAAGCTTTTTTCGCCGAAAGGATTCAGGCTTGATGCAAATTCCGAAAATGAAATTGAACGCATTATCACTAAAAACCCTGAGGAGATAGCACCTGTTCAGCTTAAAGAATATGGCAAGGTTACTTATAATGAAAATGTGATTGAAAACTATATAAACCGTCTTAAAGATGTTGCGGAAGTGAATCTGAAAGGACTGAAAATTGCTGTTGATTGCGGAAACGGCTGTACAAGTACGCTTGCTGAAGGTGTTTTCAAGTTTTTTGGTGCAGAAGTTTTTATCATGGGAAACAAGCCCGACGGTACAAATATAAACACAAGCGGAAGTATACATATTGAAAAACTTATGGAATTTGTCGAGGATAACAAATGCGACTGCGGTATTGCTTTTGACGGCTCTGGTGAACGCTGTCTGGCTGTTGACGAATCGGGCAATATAATTGACGGCGATATTATTATAGCTTTGTGCGCAATGGATATGAAAGAAAATGACAAGCTTAACAATAATACAATCATTGCAACGCAGGCGAATAATCTTGGACTTATTCAGTTTGCAAAGGCTTATGATATATCTGTAATACCTGCGCCGGTTGGTGAAAGAAGTATGATTCAGAAAATGGTGGAATGTGATTGCTGTATTGGTGGCGACCCTTCGGGACATATTATTTTTCTTGATGATATGCCCTCTGCTGACGGTATGCTTACGGGACTGAAACTTCTTGACATACTGAAAAAATCGGGTAAAAAGATGAGTGAACTTGCTGAAATAGTTGAAAAACTACCGCAGGTTATGCTTAATGTGCCTATTGAGAAAAAGTACCGTGAGATATGGAAAAACGACAGAGCTATAACAAGTCTTATTGAGGAACTGGAGGAAATTCTCGGTAATGACGGCAGAATAATCGTCAGGGAAACAGGCAGAGAGCCTATAATCCGCATAAGAATTGAGGGAAAGAATTTTTCGGATATAAATTCAATGGCTTTACAGATAGCAACTACTATAAAAGAACGCACACAGGCAGGATTTAAAGGAGAATGAGTTTTGAGAACAGCAGATAACTGGAACGATTATATTATTTTAGATACATCATACGGTGAAAAACTTGAAAAATGGAGCGGTATAAGTCTCATAAGACCCGACCCGCAGATTATATGGAAAACCGAAAGAAATGACCCATTATGGAAAAGGGCGGACGGTCACTATCACCGTTCAAATCAGGGCGGAGGACAATGGGAGTTCAGAAAGCGCATACCTGAATCGTGGCATATAACTTACGGCTCACTTGTTTTCAATATCCGTCCGACTGGTTTCAAGCATACAGGTATTTTTCCCGAACAGGCTGTAAACTGGGACTTCATGGCGGACAAGATTCTTGGTGCAGGCAGAGAAATAAGCGTGCTTAACCTTTTTGCGTATACGGGCGGTGCAACACTTGCTTGTGCAGAGGCTGGGGCTTCTGTATGTCATGTTGACGCATCTAAAGGCATGGTGCAGTGGGCAAGAGAAAATGCCGTATCGTCGGGACTTGCTGACAAGCCTATCCGCTGGATTGTTGACGATTGTGAAAAGTTCGTTGCAAGAGAAATAAGACGTGGCAGAAAGTATGATGCAATAGTCATGGACCCTCCCTCATATGGACGTGGCTCAAACGGTGAAATCTGGAAACTTGAAAGCAGTGTATATGATTTGGTTAAACTATGTGCCGACGTACTTTCGGACAATCCGTTATTTTTCCTGATAAACAGCTATACTACAGGTCTTTCGCCGTCCGTTATGGGCTATATTCTTGGTAGTGTTCTTACTCCGAAACTTGGCGGAACTGTTTCATTTGACGAAATCGGACTGCCCGTTAAATCAACAGGACTTGTCCTGCCCTGCGGTTCAACAGCTATATGGCAGAGGTAACAGAATGGGAAATATTATCGAAATAAAAGACCTGCATTTCAGTTATGACGGCGAAAATCCTGTTGAAGTGCTGAAAGGTGTGAATCTCAATATAAAAGAGGGCGAATTTGTGGCGGTACTTGGTCACAATGGTTCAGGCAAATCCACTCTTGCAAAGCATATCAACGCTATACTGATACCAACATCAGGCAAAGTGACAGTTGACGGCATATGCACATCAGACGAAGAAAAAATATTTGAACTGCGTCAGAGAGCAGGAATGGTATTTCAGAATCCCGATAATCAGATAGTGTCATCTGTTGTTGAGGAAGATGTTGCCTTTGCACTTGAAAATCTTGGTGTGCCGTATGATGAAATGCGAAAGCGTGTTGATGATGCCCTTAAAGCCGTCAATATGTATGAGTACCGACTTCATTCACCTGCACAGCTTTCAGGCGGACAGAAACAGCGTATAGCTATTGCAGGAATTATCGCAATGCAACCGAAATGTATTATACTTGATGAACCAACTGCTATGCTTGACCCACAGGGCAGACGTGAGGTTATGGCGGTAATCAAAAAGATGAACAGGGAGCAGGGTATAACAATAGTGCTGATTACACATTACATGGACGAAGCTGCACAGTGCGACAGAATTGTTGTAATGGACAAGGGAAATGTTGTGCTTGACGATACGCCACGTGCCGTATTTTCGCACGTTGACAAAATAAAGGAAATCGGTCTTGACGTTCCGCAGGTCACAGAGCTTGCGTGGGAACTGCAAAAGGCAGGTTTTGACATATCCACAGAAATAATAACAGAGCAGGAGTGCGTTGATGCACTTGTAAAATTATTTGACAAGGAGTAAAATATATGAATATCAAGAAGATTTTTGCAGGAATTATGGCTGTATGTGTTATCGGCGGAGTTATGCCGTCTGTTGATATGGTTTCGGATAATGCTGTAATTACGGCAAATGCGGAGGATTATACAGAGGGAAAATATGAATCATTAACATACAAAAACTATGGCGACCATATTGAGATTTCAGGCTGTGACAAATCAGCAACGGAAGTTGTTATTCCTGCCGAAATAGAGGGTTTGCCTGTTGCAAGTATCGGAGACAGTGCATTTAATGGGTGCAAGACTTTGACATCAACAGTAATTCCTGACAGTATTACAAGTATCGGCAAAAGTGCATTCTGGCAATGTGAAAAATTAACATCAGTAAATATTCAAGAAAATATTACAATTATTGATAATGGTGTATTTTACAGTTGTAAAAGTCTGGAATCAATAACAATTCCAGACGGTGTAACAAGCATTGGTAACTTTGCGTTTGAAGGTTGTGAATCTCTCACATCAATAATAATTCCAAACGGTGTAACAAGCATTGGAAATTCAGCGTTTGATAATTGTAATTCTTTGACATCAATAACAATTCCTGACAGCGTTACAGAAATTGCATCATACGCATTTAAACGCTGTAAAAGTCTGGAATCAATAACAATTCCTGACGGTGTAACAATTATCAATGAGGAAACATTCAGCAACTGTAATAATATGACATCAGTAACACTTCCCGAAAGTCTGAAAAAAATCGGACTGAACGCATTCTCCGCTTGTGTTGGTTTAACATCAATAACAATTCCCGACAGTGTAACAGACATTGAAAGCGGAGCGTTTGGAAGATGTGAAACTTTAACATCAATAATAATCCCTGAAAGTGTAAAAAAAATTGGCAGTACTGCATTTGCTTATTGTGCTGATTTAACTTCAATAACAATCATGAATCCAGAATGTGAAATATCAGATACTTCAAGTACAATTTCAAATGGTTATGATGATGATAATAAGAATCATTATTATAATGGTACAATCTATGGT
>CAMWKY010000049.1 GCA_947174965.1 uncultured Ruminococcus sp.
ATCATATACCGCCAGTCTTAAACGAAGAATTGATTTACATTAACTGAACATTAAAAATATCACTGTTAAAATCGTATTTTCATAGCTTGTTGTATCATTCTTACAATGTTTTCTTGAATACTTCTCTATGCCTACAGTCCTAATAAAAGGTAGAGTTTTTTCTATTTCCTGCATTTTATCGAAATATGGCTGCTTGATCTAACCTGTATCCATTAGATGATGTTTCCGACGATATAAAGAAGAAGCTGATTGCTAAGGGTATTCCTGAGAATGAGATCGCCTATATTCACGATGCTAAGACAGAAAAACAGAAAGCAGACCTTTTTGAAAAAGTCCGCAACGGTAAAATCCGTGTTCTGCTTGGAAGTACGAACAGCGCACACTACGAACATATTAAAATGCCTGTTTTATGGCATTTTCAAACGCCAAAATTGACCTCAATATCCTCGCTGTTGTGTGAAATATAGATGACTTCAATCATATCAGCAGCTATGTCGTGTTTTTCTTGAACCGATAGGGAATCCCAATTTGCAAGAGGTTCAGCCAAAGGTTTAGTGTCGATTGCCTTACGCTTGCGAGCCTTAGTCTGTAATTTGCGTTCAAGGTCTGACTTCTTTGCATGCAGTTCTTTTATTCTCTGCTGAATGTAGGCAAATACCACATCGTCCGCTTCCGCCATTCTATCCATCAGGGAGCGAATTTCATCATCAATACGGAGAATATCCGCTTTTATGCTCTCGGTTTCTATATCGGGAGTTTCCTTTTGCTTACGAGCGATTTCAAGACTCTTAATACGCTCACACATCGCCTTGTAAATCTGTTCCTCAATATCGCCAATCCTTATTTTATACCCTCTTGCAACACAGCCCTGATGTGTCATCCAGCCGTTGTCAATTAGGTATCGGTATGTCTTTCCGCTTTTCTTTTTGACTTGAATGTCGATCATCACAGCGTAACCGCATTCTTTACACTTGATAAGACCTACGAGCCATGAATTATAGGCTTTTCTGTTTGTAGAAAATGATACGTTGTGCGATTTCTTATCCTGAACTTTCAGCCACAGATCAGCCTCAACAAGCCCCTCGTGATAGCCGACCTTTACATATTTACCGCCGTCTGCATTGTCGTGAACAAATATTCCGTGAACACCGTCATAGGCTTCTGCATCATCAATGATCTCATATCCTTTACTTTGAAAAAATGCATACACGGATTTATCTGCACGAACATAAATTGGGTTTGCAAGAATATTCGATAAAGAGCCGACATTCAGTTTCCCATTGTGAGAACTGTTTTTACCGCCGTATTCATCTGTTCGTTTGTATCCGACTTCTTTCTCATTAGCATTGAAATGTTTGAGAATGTCACGGAGTGAGATGGACGGTTCTGCATACATTTCATAGGCAAGTTTTAATGCTCCTGCCTGTTCCGAGGGAACGAGTACCGAGCCTTTCTTGCCATCCACCGTTATACGCTGCGTGGTATATCCAAAATTCATTGTACCGCCCTGATAAAATCCAGTTTCACGACCTCTTGTGTTGTACGCATCGGCAACTCTGCCTGCAATCGTTTCCCTCTCAAACTCTGCAAAGTTCAAGAGATTGTTCCTCATCATACGTCCTTCCTTAGTGCTTGTGTTGAAAGGTTCAGACAAAGAATATACCGAAACGCCAAGTTTGTCAAGTTCTTCACTTACATTCAGATAGTCACGAAGATTTCTGCTGAAACGATCATACTTCTTTACGACAATACGGCTGACCAAACCGTCACGGGCATCCTGCATCATTTGTTGGAATGCTGGACGGTGTTCGGTATCTTTTCCTGAAAATCCGTTGTCACAATACAGGCGATACACACAATCCTCGCCTATATATCTGATACAATCCTCCTTCTGCGATTCAATGGACAGAGAATTATTATCCCTGTCTGCTACGGAACGGCGAACATAAATTGCTGTCACACCGTTGTTATTTACGATTTTCTTTTTCATCATCGACCTCCGATTTCCTGCAATCGACAGTCGATTTTGCTACATATTCATTATAGCGCAAATCGGCTGTCATTGCAAGTGATTCTGCAAAAATAATTATTCCGATTTGTGCTTTGTAAGAATGTCATAGATGTGATTTATTTTTTCTTGTCTGATCACATCGGAGACATTAGTGGGATACCTGATAATAATCTTTGTACCCTTGTCGGTCATGATGACCTTATCTGCCTTCTCTCTATCTACGGCAGTTGTCTTGTTGTCCAGTTTATATTATTCCTTTCCGCAGCTCGATCCATTTCAACTTCCTGCTGCTTATAAATGTTGCTCCCCCATGATTATGGGGAAAAGTCCTCACGGATAAATAGTCCGTTTAATCCTCGTCATTATCCGAGCTGTTCTTTCTTTTCTCTGTAAATGCCCATAAGAAAAACTCCCTTCATAAATTTTTGTTCTGAGCAAGTCAGCACACCTGACCAATGCTGTCCTGCTATGTTACCATTATAGCGCACCCGTACCATTAAAAACAAGCCGCAATGCACACAAACTTTTTCGGGACATATCAATTTTCCGTTCCGCAAAATTTTTGAGTCATAAGTTCTTAAATCACGCTGTTTCGCAGAAAAGCGACTTTCGTCATTTTCACGAATCGATTATTGGCGTTTTAAAGAAATTTGAAATTTGCTCTTGACGAGAACGAAATTATCCAGTATAGTGATTATGGGGAGTGTAGAAAAAGAGAAAGTCGCACAGCTCCAATTCTCGTAAAACGAGAAAAATGACCGAGCCGACAGGCTCGGAAATGCAAATGCTCCAAAGGGACAAATTCTAACCCAGCAAGCACGGCGCGATGTGGGCGCGCACAGCGACTTCCACATTGCACACAGCTTGTTAGAGGGCGTCTGCCCCTAAGACCCCGAATCTACAAAACCAACGAAAGGACAAACAGAAAATGAAAGATGAAAACAAGCGTAATCTCTACCTCAAGATAAGAGTAAGTCAGGAAGAAATGGATGCTATCAAGCGCAAGTTTAAGAACAGCGGAATGGATACGCTCAGCGGATTTGTTCGTGCTATGATCTTCGAGGGTTACATCGTCCAAATGGACAGAAACGAACTTCGACAGATTCATAAATTAGCAAGTAACATTGCAAGTAGTATCAATCAAATAGCTATCCGTGTAAACAGCACGGGCAAGATTTACGATAATGATATTGCCGAGATCAAAGACAGAGTAAATAAGCTCTGGCAGCCACTTAACTTTTTGCAAACTAAAATTTTACAAGTAATGCACTAAACAATAGCGTTAAAAAAATGCTGTCAGGATATTTCCAGACAGCATTGATGATTGATATGTAATTCGGAATTTTGTTTTTGCTTTGCATTCAGGAGAACGGTAATGGCTCTGTATGGCTTTTCGACTGGTGAGGTGTAAGAAACAAGGTATATTTCCAGTCAGTTAATTTATTTTTTCTTTGCGTCACAAATAGTCATGCCAAAGGATTTCAATTCGCTTTCAGGTGTTTTTCCGATTTTTTCAATATATTCCTCATAGGTCTTACAGCTTTAAGCTAAATCAGAAAAATCCACTACAGTTAAATCCTAAAAATCCGATCTGTAGAGTTTTTATCTAACTACTTTAATTGTCTCTGGTGATCCTCTTAAAATCTGCACAGGAAACTCTATAATACCAGGTGTCCATTGCCGCTTTCATCAATAATATCAGCACCAACAACTTCTGGTGTTTTTTTCCTAATGTAATTTCCATAATAGCCGCAAAGTGTCGCTGTTTGCATTCATGACTCTAAGCAAATATCCCAGTTCCTGCGGAGATAACAAGTCAAAAATATTCCCTTGCGCTTCAATGCTTTCTTTTGCTCTCTCATCCAGTCTTTTGATGATTGAAATTAATAGTTCATCAGTTAACACTTCATTCCCCTCAGACGTTCTGTCAGAGGTTCTTTGGAATAGCTGTGCATACAAACTGCTGATATTATCAAAGGAACGATTATCAATACAGCAGCATAAGCCGCTGTAAATAATGTGGGGAATTTGAATGCCATATAAAATGCACCATTATTATAAAGAACCGTGCTAAGTACATATCCGAAGAGCGTTCCCACAGTCAGCGTCAAAGTCAAGGTCACGCCTACCAGCAATATACTCTCGCCGAGGAGCATTTTACGTATCTGTCTCTTGCTCATACCTATTGATTCAAGCATTGCAAGCTCCTGCTTTCTGGTAACAATATTTGTAATCAGCATATTTATCATACTTAGAATGCTGAACATCATAATGAAAATTGCAAGTCCACTTATCGCACCGAAAAGCTGATTAGCATATTCATTGTACCGCTGTTTTCTCTCCTGTAGGGTTTCCATATAAAGCTTAGAACGTTCAGCTGTAAGAGGTTCAAGCTGTTCGCCGACTTCCATTTCCTTTTTGGAATCTACGGAAATCAACAGCTTGCTGTTCAGGCTGTCATATGAGATCCAGCTGTCTATAGCATTTTCAGGGAGTACAAACCAGCCCTCAAGCTCATTTTCCAAATTGAATTTATCTCCGAGAATACCGAGGACTTCAACCTGTTTTTCAGCCATTTTCTCACCGTCATAATAGTGAAATATCAACTTATCTCCGACTGAAAATTTCCAGCCATAAATCTCATCAGCTGTATCGTTGCCTGCCACAAGTACATAATTTCCGCTTGTAAGCTTGTCGTAATCTGCAGCGCCCTCGTCAAGATATTCACCTATTTCTTTTGTCTGCTCGCAGGAAATCAGCAGAATTGTATCGTCGTTTCCGTATTCCTCATTTTGCGGAAAATCAAACTTAACACCGAAATTCCTGACCTCATTAACAGTTTCAACGCCGTCAATTGCTTTAATTTGTTCTACAAACTCTTCATTAATCGGATTTTTACTCTGAATACCACTCATACCGTTTTCGTCAAGTTCTATTGCGCCAGGGGAAATCCCGATAACAAACTCCGCCTCTTTGAAATCGCCTTGACGTGCAAAGCCATTCTTATCAAAAGAGGACATATAGGTTGCCGCCGTAATAAAAAGAATACCTCCCAACCCCAAAGACATAAGTGTTGATACCGCTTTTTTACGGTTTTTGGAAAAATTCATTATACCCATTCCAATGGGAGTAATATCACGGCATTCGCACTTGCCTGACGTCTGTTTCATATCGTCCTGCTGTGTGTAGCGCAGAGCCTCTATAGGAGAAACCGACGCAGCTATCTTTGCAGGTTTATGCACGGAGATCATTGTAATTATATAAATCAAAGCAAACACCAAAGCGAAGATCCACAGAGTATTAAGCCATCTCCAGCCATCAGGATTTATTATGTACCCCGCAATTCCACCGACTAAAAGTCCTATGGGTACAGAACGAATAAACAGCTTTCTGCCCTCACGAGACACAAATTTTTTCATCTGATTTTCAGTCATTCCTATTGTACGAAGCTGTCCAAACTGTTGAATCCTACCGATAACCGATATGTAGAAGACACCATAAATTACCAGTATGCAGGCAAGCAGAATAACGCATCCCACAATAATCTCGATCATAAGCATTTGAGAATCGGGCGTAAGCGTATCAAGAAACGCCTTGGTCGGATTGATATATTTATGCTCAATCCCTGCTGTCTCTCCAACCTGATAGATCATTTCCTTGCAGTCGTCTTTGCTCATCTGTTCTGCACCGTAGAATTTTGCATACAGCTCATAGGGACTATTCTTTAACTGACTGCCGTTTTCAGCATATTCCTCTGAAAAGAAAACCGCATACTGTTTTGCATTATCGCTGCTCTTTAGTATTCCTGATACAATTAAATGCTCTGTTGTGCCGTCATAAAACGTCATATCAAATTTGCTTCCAACAACAGGATCTATGTTGAGTTTTTTCAACATTCCTTCAGCAACAGCAACCTCGTTCATTTGCTCAGGAAGTCTGCCAAATTCAAGTTTGCCCATTTTTATCTTATCCGAAAGCTCGCTGACATAATAAGGCATTACGTCAAAATCCTCCTGCGGAGATAGTGTCCCCGTTTTAACGGTAACGCTGTATGCGATCTCCTCTATAGACTTAAGTTCGGCAAGCTGTTCTTTTGTCAGATTATAAAAGCCTGCTTGCTGAATGTGAGAAAGCTGTTCCTTGTTTGCTGCGCTGTCCGCCGCTCCGAAAAGAAGAATTACCGATAGAAGAGCCGTTGCAAGAACAATAGTGATCACTACGAAAATATTGCGTAACTTTCCCGATTTCAGGCTCTGCTTTGCCATAAGAGAAATGGTTTGCTTTTGTATTTTATTCACTTTGCCGCACCTCTTTCCTCACGGATCCTTCCGTCTTCAATACGTATTTTTCTATCTGCTTTTTCTGCGATTTCGGGATTGTGAGTAATCATAACAATAGTCTGTTTAAAAGTTTCGCTTGTCATTTTAAGCAGATCTATAACCTTGTCTGTTGTTTTGCTGTCCAGATTTCCCGTAGGTTCGTCAGCAAGAATAATTGCAGGCTTAGAGATCAGCGCACGGGCAATAGCAACTCTCTGCTGCTGACCACCCGACATATGGCTTGGATATTTTTTAAGTTTACCGTCCAGATCAAGGAAATGAGCTATTTTATTTAACAGCTCCTTATCTTCCTTTTTTCCGTCAAGACGAACGGGCAGTACAATATTTTCGTATGCGGTCAGATATGGAATAAGGTTATAGTTCTGAAAAATGAAACCTATTCTCTTTCTGCGAAATACGGTGAGCTGTTCCTCCGTCATATTTTCAAGGTGATTTTCCTCGATAGTTACATTGCCCGAAGTTGGAACATCAAGCCCTCCCAGCATATTCAGAAGAGTGGATTTTCCGCTTCCCGAAGTACCAATAATGGCGATAAACTCGCCGTTTTCTATTGATACGCTTACATCGTCCAGTGCTTTTACAAGGCTCTCGTCCTTTCCGTAATATTTTTTCAGATTAGCTGCATTCAATATACTCATTGTAATTCCTCCTATGGTTTTCTTTGATGCTTTTATCTTATCATACCATGGAGATTTTTACAACAGATAACGCAAAATCTAATACTAAGATTGCAAAATCTAACAAAAAAGCCTGCCGCTTAATTTGCAGCAGGCATTCTTTCATCTGAAATAGGTATTAAAATTTTGAGCGTATACTTTCTGTCTGTACAGCTTGACGTGCATTCTCCATTATACTTTTCCACAGCCTTTTTCATATTTCCTACTCCAAAGCCATGGAGGAATTTATCCTCTTTTGTAGTTTTGGATTTGCCTTTAGGTGCATCGAGACAAGTATTTTCAATCACTATCATTACAAAACTGTGGACTATTCCGGCTTTTATTATCACCGCTCTATATTCTTTTGGGAGCTTCTCAGCGGCTTCCAAAGCATTGTCAATGCTGTTGCCGAAAATGGTGCTGATATCAAGCGGTTCAATAAACTGCACCTCGGAAAAATCGACTGCTGCCGAAAAATCAATATCTTTTTCTCTCGCTATGTGCGATTTTTCCTTGATAATCACATCCAGAATATCGCTGCCTGTGTGTACATAGTCCTCATAAGCTGAAATCTCCATACGAAGTTTTTGTGCAATTTCTTTTGCACAATCTGTTCCGCTTTGATTTTCAAGGACGAGCAAATGATTTTTCATATCATGATAAATACTTCTGACACGCTCTTCCTCCTGTATCTTTTCTTCGTAATATTTATGCTTCTTCTTCATGGTTTGCAGCTGATATGCAGTCAGTACTGAATTTGCGATATATAATGTCAGATACAGACAGGCAAAAATGGTAATTATACCCGACAGGCAAATCGGATAGCCCATCCATGAATTCTCAGGCATAAAATTAAGTGTAACCAACACCGCTATAAATACAGATAAGCATACTCCGTCAATCATCAGCCACATTTTTGTGTTAAGCAGAGCAATCGACTTAATATTCCTGCGTTTCAATATCTGCCATATTGAGAACCATATTACAGGTGCGACTGCCAATGATATTGTATGTATCAGGGTACTTATGAAAGTTGTAACGGTTTCTACATTGAATTCCCATTTGCCGACTATATAAAAATATATTTGCATTCCTATATCCTGAGCAAGATAATTTATAGATACTATCATAGGATACAGAATGATAACCGCTGACAGCTTACATATCCAGCTATCTTGGTACAATATAAATATAAAAAGCATAAAACCAATCAAGACACCAAGAATATTAGTAATATCATTTGCAAAAATTACAATATTGGCAATCAGTATGCAGAACCCATAAGCCGCAACTTTTACAAGTAGTTTTCCTCTTATATTAAGAAAACATCCAATAACCATAAAAAGAAAAAATGCATTTACCCAATTCAGTAGAAAAGCTATAATATCAAGTACCTGTATCACAGCAAATTCCCCCAATACTCTGTCATTTTGATCATAAAATCCTTTCGCTTGGGCTGACTAACGGGAATTCGTTCCCCTGTGGTAAGGACAGCTTCGAGATTTTCTACACTTTTGACGTAAGCAAGATTTACGAGAAAACTTGCATGGCAGCGTGCGAAGCAAGGCTCCTTTTCAAGCAAAGCTGAAAACTCCTTCATACTTTGATAAATGATCTGCTCCTTATCCTCAAAGTGCACAAGAACATTACGCTTGTTTGTTTCGGCATAACGGATATCATTATATAACACCTTGAATTTTCCACAGTTATTTGAAAATGTAAGGTACTGCTTGTCCTTACCTCGATAGCGGGCAAAATATCGGTCAAGCTCCATTTTCAACCGAACGTATTTTAGCGGTTTGATTAGATAGTTTACTGCATTTACTTCATAACCCTGCCAAACATACTGCGTAATCGAGGTAAGGAAAATCAGTCCCACATTGCTGTCTATTTTGCGTATCTGCTGAGCCGTTTCGATACCGTTCATAACACTCATTTTTATATCAAGAAAGATAAGGTCAAAATCAGGATTATAGTTAGCAAGCAATTCTGTGCCATCATAAAAAACATGATATGTAAATTCAATTTTGTGTTCGTCAGCATAACGCTGTAAATAGCTTTTTAATTCTGCGATCAATGTATTCTCGTCATCGCAGAGTACAATATGATACATTGAAGTCACCTCCAGTGGGTAAAGAGTACAAAAAACTGCTTTTGGCTACTCCTCATTTGACTATCAGAATATATTCCTCTACACCGTCATTGTGTTTTTAGGACGAGTGATAACAGCCAGTATCAAACTCAAGCATAAAAGTTTCGACACCACGAATCGGGTCAAACGGAAATAACGGATATTCCCTCATTGTATCATTTTCCTCAATGACAGGCGTTTTATCCTCAATACTTGAAATCCTATATTCCGTCTGTATATCCGCAAGAAACGATGCCAGTGGTACTTTCAGACCGCTGGCAATTTTCCAAAGCGTTGTAGTAGAAACAGACTGCTCACACTAAATTTGCCCAATCATAGGCTTACTTACACTTGTTAATTCGGCGGTATTGTCTAATGAAAGGTGACGGCTTATGCGAATCTGTTTTAGCCTTTCGCCAATTTTCAAATTAACCTGTTTTTCAGTTTCCATTTTTATAGTACGTATATTATAGCATACAACCGTGAAAAAGTCAATATATATATATATTCGTCTGAAAAAAAGAGCTTTGTTTGCCAATTTTGAGGAACAAGGCTCTTTGCGTTTATAAAAGTCACTTCTCAAAAATAAATTTGTTAGTCAATAGCATCTTTACAAAAAGGAAAAAGAGTAATTTTCCTGATGTGAAAAATTACCCTTCTGTTCAGTATAGCAAAATCGTCTGTAAATCGCATATTTTATTGGTTCGTAGTGTGTTATGGTAGGAAGTACAGCAAAAATGGGAACAGGCACGAATGTACAAAAAAGACTAATTGCCGTTCACGATCTCGATATTCCGTGGAGACCGGCTGATCTGGATCAGCGCGCAGGAAGAATTATCCGACAGGGCAACGAGAATAAAAATGTTGAGATTTACCGCTATGTTACAAAGGGTACGTTCGATGCTTACAGTTATCAGACTTTGGAGAACAAGCAAAAATTTATTTCTCAGATCATGACCTCAAAAGCTCCTGCCCGTCGGTGTGAAGATGTAGACCAACAGGCGCTTACATATTCGGAAATCAAGGCTCTCTGTACGGGCGATGAGCGAATCAAAGAAAAGTTAATGCTTGATAAAGATGTTAAGGAACTGAGAGTGCTTGCTGCTGAACATCAGAACACTGTTTTTGAAATGCAGGATAAAATCAAGGCTTTTCCCGATAAGGAGAAAAGACTGACATCAATACTTGATGATCTGCATACTGACCGTGAAGCACTGCGCAAACTCCCCATTGATCCTGAGCGAAAATTGCCCGTATTTAAAATCACTATCGGTGATGTTGAGTACACATACAGAAAAGAAGCGGCAAAAGCTCTTGAAACGGCAGCACTTGCTATTAAGTATGCGGATACACCTGTCAAAGTAGGTTCATTCCAGGGATTTGATCTGACAGTTACAATGAACAGCGGTTTACTGGGCAGTGGAATGACTGCCTGTATGAGAGGTGCAGCTTCACATACCACTAAGCTGATAGA
>CAMWKY010000050.1 GCA_947174965.1 uncultured Ruminococcus sp.
ATGTATAAACTTCATCAAAATTGCGGAGAATTTCATCAACTTTTGCTTCACCCTCCGGAGTAAGTACAACGCTGTTGCAGAAATCCTCATAAACATAGCCTGAATTTGCAAGACATCTTAAAGTTTTACTCACACAAGGACGTGACACACCAAGATGACGTGATATACTTACGCATTTCACATACTCATCTTTCTGCGACAGTTCTTTTATAGCAACAAGGTATTTTACCTGTCCTGAACAATGTTTCATATTCCCCTCCTCTACTTATCGGCATCAATAAGATTCCAGTAACCTTTCAGATAAATAACTCCTGAAATAATGGTCAATACTGTAGAAATCCATATAAGAACCGGTATAATCCAGTTGTCAACAGTATCAACAAAAAACTGCGGAAAACTGAAACTGAAATCATGGCACACACTAAGCCACAAAATAGAAAATATTATTGTAATCATTGTAAATGCTGTTTTCAGCTTTCCCCATATTCCAGCGGCAACAACAATTCCGCTGTTTGCTGCAAGAAGTCGCAGTCCTGATACCATAAATTCTCTTGCACAAATTATTATAAAGGGTATTGCACCGATACGGATTTCAACTATTTCAACAAATACAGCAAGTGCAGATATGACAAGAACTTTATCAGCAAGTGGGTCTAAAAATTTGCCGAAATTCGTGACAAGATTACGGCTTCTTGCAATTTTTCCATCAAGAGCATCTGTTATAGATGCAACTGAAAATACAATCAATGCCAGAAAATAATGAAACGGAATTTTAATATACATGAAAAGCAGAAAAAATGGTATCAGAAAAACTCTTAATAATGTAAGCTTGTTTGGCAGATTCATTCTGCAATCACCTCTCCTATCAAGTCATAATCAAGAGTATCTGTAACTTTTATCTTTACATATTCGCCTATTTTAAGCGGATTTTCAGAAGCAAAAAATATTTTTCCGTCAATGTCAGGAGCGTCCATCTGTGTACGACCGAAAAAGCAGTCTGCAAAACGGTCAAAACCCTCTACAACAGCTTCAAGCTCACTTTCAATCAGCTTATTATTGTTGCTGTAGCTGACTTCAATCTGCTGTTCCATGATTATTTCAGCTCTGTGAGATGCTGTTTCAGGCTCAACCTGATTTTCAAATTCAGCCGATTTTGTACCCTCCTCTGCTGAATACGGAAAACAGCCCAGCCTGTCAAATCTTATACGCTGTACAAACTCCGCAAGCTGATTAAACTGCTCCTCTGTTTCACCAGGAAATCCTGTTATTAATGTTGTCCTCAATATAACATTCGGGATTTTCTCACGGATATGATTAAACAGATTTTCAAGTTTTTCCTCATCTCCCCAGCGGTTCATGCGTTTCAGAATATCACCGTTGCAATGCTGTATTGGTATTTCAAGGTATTTTACAAGTTTTTCCTCACCTGCAATTGTGTCAAGAAGTTCATCTGTAATTCTTTCGGGATAACAATAAAGTGTGCGAATCCACTTTAAACCGTCAATCCTGCAAAGCTGTCGGAGAAGTTCAGGCAGTTTCGATTCACCATATAAATCCTCGCCATAGCGTGATGTATCCTGCGCAATGACAACAAGTTCTGTAACACCGTTTTCTGCAAGATAACGTGCTTCAGCAAGCACATCTTCCATAGGAACACTCCTGAATTTTCCTCTTATTGAAGGAATTGCACAATAAGTACAGCAGTTTGAACAGCCTTCAGCAACTTTAAGATAGCTGAAAAACGGAAGTGTTGATATAATTCTTTCTCCTGTAAGTTCCGCATCAAGTTTAGGTGCAAATTTCACAACTCTTTCACCCTCAAGCACCTGATTCAGTATGTCAACAATATCCTTATTATTGCCTATGCCGATAACTGCATCAGCTTCGGGAAAAAGTTCTGCTGCTTCTTCTTTGTATCGTTCAGTAAGACAGCCTGTTATTATTATTTTTTTTATAGTTCCCTCATTTTTAAGTGTAACAAGTTCAAGAATTGTCTCAATAGCCTCCTCTTTGGCTGACTGTATAAATCCGCACGTGTTTACAACTACAACATCAGCAAGTCCTGCCTCTGTAACAAGCTCATATCCACTTTTTCGGAGCTTGAAAAGTATTCTCTCTGAATCAACAAGATTTTTTGAACAGCCAAGCGATACCATTCCAACTTTTATTGACATTTTTATCCCTCCGTTTCGATATTCTCAAAATACTCCCTTACAGCACTGTTTATTTCATCAAAACTGTAACCATACCTTACAAGAGCATTTTTCACTTTCTCTATGGACTTTCTGTCCGTTCTGTCTGTAAGAAAACGACTGTACTTTTTTTCAAGCATATCCATAAGATTTTCATGATAAATATTGTTATATCTGTCAAGCATTTCCTCTGCAATATCTTCTGTTATGCCTTTCTGAATAATTTCACGCTTTGCACGTCTGTAGCCGTATTTTCTTGATTCAACAAGTTTTACTGCCAGTTTTTCGGCATATCTTCTGTCATTTATTATATTCGCCCTTGCCAGTTTTTTTATTACATCAAGACAAAGTTTCTCACTTTTATATTTTTGCAGTATTTTCTGATAAAGTTCTTCTGCTGAATAGTCCCTGTAATCAAGGCAATACAGGGAATATTCATAAGCACGGCGAAAATTTGATGCGTATATTATCTTTTTCATTTCGTCACGCTCTATCTGCATACCTTTTACAAGTCCGAAATCAACTATTATATCAATATGCAGATAGAGTATACGCTCCGAATCAAGCTCGACTTCATAAGTCTTGCCCTTATACTGTTTAAGTCCTGTTATCTCCATTATCAGTCAGCAGGTGTGAACGCATCAAAATCTTCTTCAACAGAATCAACGTCGGATTCCGCAATTTCAGAAGCTATAGCAGATGCCTTGCTTTTGACTGCCTTTTTAGCAGATTTTTCTGCTTCAATTTCATCTTTATGTGAAAGTATCTGTTCTTCAACTTCTTTCATAAAGTCGGGATTGCTCTGGAGTAAGTCCTTGACTTTATCACGTCCCTGTCCGATATTCTCACCCTTATATTTAAACCATGAACCGCCTTTTTCGATAATTCCTAAATCTATCGCTATATCAAGCACTTCTCCTGTTCTTGAAATTCCTGTGCCGTACATAAGGTCAAACTCTGCTTCTTTAAATGGCGGTGCAACCTTATTCTTCACAACTTTACAGCGTGTGCTTGCACCTATAATCTGTGTACCGTCTTTTATTACTTCTCCTCTGCGCACTTCAATTCTTACTGATGAATAGAATTTCAATGCACGTCCGCCTGGTGTTGTTTCGGGATTGCCATACATTACACCGATTTTTTCACGTACCTGATTTATGAAGATTGCAACACAACTTGATTTTGAAATAGCTGCTGTGAGTTTTCTCATAGCCTGTGACATAAGTCTTGCAAGCTGTCCTACGTGCAAATCGCCCATTTCTCCATCAATTTCAGCACGTGTTGTCATAGCTGCAATTGAGTCAAGTACAATTACATCAATAGCACCTGAACGGATAAGAGCTTCCGCAATTTCAAGTGCCTGCTCTCCACTGTCTGGCTGTGAAACAAGAAGATTATCTATGTTTACACCTAAATCCTTGGCATATTTAGGGTCGAGAGCGTGTTCAACGTCGATAAATGCAGCTTCGCCACCCTGTTTCTGCGCCTGTGCAATTATTGAAAGTGCAACTGTAGTCTTACCTGAACTTTCAGGACCATAAATTTCAACAATACGTCCTCGTGGTACACCGCCTATACCAAGTGCCATGTCAAGCGTCATTGAGCCTGTCGGAATAGCATCAACATTGAGTGTCTTTGTCTGTCCAAGTCGCATTACTGCTCCTGCTCCATACTTTTTCTCAATCACCTTGATTGCACTTTCAAGTGCTGATTTTTTGTCCTCCTGCGCTGAAACTTTTACAACAGCAGTCTTTTTTGCAAGTTCTTTCTTAGCCATTTTTTTTACTCCTCCGTTTTCTTTGCTGTTACAGTACGAATAATTCCGCCTGCATCTTCTGTAAAATTTATATTGATAAAATTATACACTCTTAATATATCAGCAATTGCATCATGCTGATTTATACCAAATTCATAGCAGATATATCCGCCTGTTTTTAGCGAATTTTTCCATGTTTTCGTGATTGACCTGTAGAAATCAAGTCCGTCAGTACCGCCGAAAAGTGCGGTTTCAGGTTCTGCCTGCACTTCTTTCTGCAAATCCTGCATTTCATCTGCCGTGAGATACGGCGGATTGCTTACTATAATATCAAAATCCCTGAATTTATCAGCAGTTTCCGCTGAAAGTACGTCCGCTTTCATCGCCTTTACTCCTGAATTATTCAGCCTGATATTTTCTTCAAGATATTCAAACGCCGTATCGTATTTTTCAACCGCCCATACTTCACTATACGGGATTTCCTTGTCAAGTGTTATTGCAATACAACCGCTTCCACTGCATAAATCAAGTATTTTCGGTGATGTAATATTATTTTTTCTGCATATGTCAAGCACGTTTTCAATCAGTGTTTCTGTGTCGGGACGTGGTATAAGTACGCCCTCACCCACTCTGAACGTATATTTCCAGAAATCCCATTCACCTAAAACATATTGCAAAGGCTTTCCCTTGCATCTGCAATCAACATCTGTATATATTTTGTCAACAAGCAGACTTTCTACTTCCTCATTTGGCTTGAAAAGCGGATTTTTTTCTCTGAATACGTCCTGAAAAATACACATTGCATCAAATTCCGCATCATCAATTTCATGTTCATTCAGTATATTCACACAGTCTTTGTATAATACAATCCGACTTACCATTTGTCCTCCTCTTTATCTTCGGGGATACACACTTTAAGTGCAGTGATTGCAATTTCAATCATACTGTCATCAGGTTCTCTTGTTGTGATTCTCTGCATGAGAAGTCCGGGAGCAGACAGTATTTTTGTGAATAAGTTGTCGTGAGTTCCTGCAAGTCTTATGCACTCATATGATATACTTACAACAAGCGGAAGTGTTATCAGACTTATCAATGACCTTTGCCACCATAAAAGTCCTTTTGGTACAAAACACATCACAAAAATGCCGATTATAAGTACAATAAATATAAAGCTTGTTCCGCATCTCTTGTGAAATCTTGTCTGCTTGCGCACATTTTCAACAGTCAGCGGAAGTTCTGCCTCATGACAAGCTATAGTCTTATGTTCCGCACCGTGATACATATATTGTCTCTTTATATCTTTCATAAGGCTTACTATCAACATATACAATACAAATATTGCGATTTTTACAATGCCCTCAAGAACAGAACGGAGTATTCCCATATCGTCTATATTCGGAATAAGTCCCACCGCAAATTTCGGCAGAAACACAAAAAGTCCCATAGCAACAACTAATCCAATCATTGTGCCGATAAGCATCACTATATTAAATGCTGTATCGCTTAATTTTTCATCTTCGGCTTTTTCTTCGTCCGTCATCTGCTTTTCAGCGGATTTCATTGTGTATTTGTAACCCTTTATGAGTGAAGAAACAAAGTTAAAACAGCCTCTTATAAAAGGTGTACGCTTATACCATGGTGCTTTTTTGCCGTTGTTTTCGTCCCACGTTTCAAGGTCGATAGTACCATTAGGAAGTCGACAAGCCATAGCTCCTTTTGTTGGTCCGAGCATCATAATACCCTCAATAAGTGCCTGTCCGCCTATTTTGGATTTGAATTTTTCTTTTGACATCTTCTATCTCCTAAATCTTATTTTGCAGGAAGTGTTATTTTTACTGTAGTTCCCTTGCCCTCTCCTGCACTTGAAATATCAATAGTACCGCCGTGCATTGCTATAATTTCCTCCGCAACGGCAAGCCCTATACCTGAGCCACGTCTTGTGTGGTTTGCCTTATAGAACTTTGTTTTTACTTTTGCAAGGTCAGATTCCTTTATTCCACACCCTGTATCAGCAACAGATATTATAATATTGCTGTTCTTGTCGTATGCCTTTATTGTTACTGTATCACCTGATGAGGAATATTTTACGGCATTATCTATAACATTTATGAAAACCTGTCTTATTCTGTTTTTGTCACCGAAAACAAACGGAAGCATTTCAGGTTCATTATATATTATCCTGATACCGTCACGCCTTGCCTTGTCGCTGTATATAAGTACAGCGTCACCAAGTTCTGCCAGAATATCCATATTTGCGTTCTGCAATGTGAAATGACCGTTCTGCATACGTGAGAAATCAAGCAGTTCCTCAACCATCTGAGAAAGTCTCTCTGTCTCATTAACGATAACTCCGATACCTTTTCGCATTGTGTCGGGACTTTCTCCGCCGTCTGTCATAAGAGTTTCAGCCCAGCCTTTTATTGCAGTAAGAGGAGTACGGAGTTCATGCGAAACAGACGAAATAAACTCGTTTTTCATTGCCTCTGCCGACGAAAGTTCATCAGCCATATGATTTATAGCAGTACATAATTCGCCTATTTCATCATCACTGTTATTTTCTATACGGACAGAAAAATCACCCATAGCAAACTTATGTGTAATTCCGCTTATCTGACGTATAGGCTTTACAATTGAGCCAGCAAAATAAAGTCCGGTCACAACAATCACAAGTATAATGCAGATACAGATAGCAGTTATGAAAAGTATGTACCCCTGAATTGTCTTATCAATTTCAGTAAGTGAAGTTATCATGCGGACTGAACTGTACTCACTGTTGAATGACGACAGCGGAACAGATACAGCAAGTATTTTTTCACCGCTTTTCAGTATGCCTACATAACTTCCCGAACCTGATTCCATAGCCTGTTCATAGTCGGGCATGGGTGAATCTTCTTCGGGTGAAAAACCCGACGAAGTAAGCACAACACGTCCTTTTGAATTTATCGCCATGAGTTCGATTTTGTCCTTTTCGTTGAACGTTTCAAGCATATTCCGCATTTCAGCTGAAAAATTTGCTGAACTGTCCTGAGAATGTATACTCAAAACACCTGCAACAACGTTTATTTTTGACACAAGATATTGTTTTGCAGAATTATAATAATAACTCTGCAAAGCATATATTACTATCATCTCAATAACAAGGAGTGCAAGTACAATCACTCCGAGATTATTGAAAATCCAGCGTTTAGTGATACTCTTTTTAGCCATTACTGCATATCATTCCATTTATATCCATAGCCCCATATAGTTATGATATATTTCGGGCTTGACGGTTCTTCCTCAATCTTCATGCGGATACGTCTTATATTAACATCAACTATCTTGTCGTCACCGTAATAGCTTTCGCCCCATATGTGATTGAGAATACTTGCACGGTCAAGAGCAGTGTTCTTGTTATTCATGAAATACTCAAGAATCTGATATTCAACCTGTGTAAGTTCTATCGGCTCACCGCTTTTTGTTACAGTACGGCTTTTAAGATTAAGCACAAAAGGTCCACTTTCAATTACAGACTGCTTTTCATTCTTGATAAAGCTCATACAAACACGCCTGTAAATTGCGTCAACTCTTGCGGTAAGTTCAGAGGGCGAAAATGGCTTTGTGATATAATCGTCCGCACCAATCATCAATCCGCTGACTTTATCCATTTCCTGCGTTCTTGCCGTAAGCATTATTATACCTATAGTTGAGCTTTTTTCCCTGATTTTCTTGCATACAGTAAAGCCGTCAATACCGGGCATCATAATATCAAGAAGTACAATATCAAAATTGCCATGTTCTATCTCAAAAGTCTTAAGCGCAGATTCTCCGCAGTTTACGTCAACAACATCATATCCCGCACGTCTCAAATTTATAACAATAAACTCTCTTATTGTGTCTTCGTCTTCACATATTAAAATACGTTTCAAAAATACTCACTCCCTTTTGTTAATTTTTGTAGACAAATCCTATAGCCATATCAGACGAACTTATATTCAAGCCTGAATCTGTTTCAGTTGAGGGCGGTATATATGCAAGATATGACAACTCTCCTTTTGTGCGTAGAATCATATATCCTGTATAAAGTCTGTCCTCTCTTGAAGCTTCATCTTCTGCACAATATATACGCAGAAGTTCACGTCCTATTTCACCATTTTCTGCGCCTTTGTTATACATACAGAAAACTATTTCATCATTTATAGCATCTCTTTTTATTGTAACCTTATTATTCCATTTTTCAGGGAAAATAAAAATATATCCATTTCCGATACTATAATAAGATGTATATTTCAGTTCAAGCTTATTGTTTTCGTTGATATACAGCCAGTTTGTAAGATTAATCTGTTCTCCTGCCGAAACATTTTCATAGCCGGGTGAAATAGTCTGAACAGGTATTTCAAGCTGACCATCACCGTCAACGTCATAAGAACTACAGCCGGACGGACGTAGCGTTGCATTTGATTCCTCCTGATTTGAAAAAATCTTGTGCAAGCCTTTTTCGTCCATATAGATTATATCAGTCTGAATAAATCCAGTACCTGAAAGAGCATCTATATAAAGTCCTCTGTTTCCGCTTTTAAGTTCTCCATATCCCACGCTGTCAAATTCTGTAAAACTTCCGCTTAATTCGATGCGTGAACGGTGATACTTTCCGTTGCTGTCAAGCTTATAAGCCTCTGCAACGGCAGGGTCATTGCCTGCCGAGCCTTTTAAAATCAAAAACTCACTTTCGGAATCACGGTCAAGGTCTGTAATATCTATAAAAGAATATGATTCAGAGAAAGTGCGTTCAAGTTCGCCCGAACTATAGCTGTATATTGTTGCTGTTTTCTCACTTCTGTTTATAAGGCTGCTTCCTATAATAAGATTCATTCGCTGATTTTCACCAAGTCTTGAAATCATGACACGCTCAATCTCTGAGCCGTCAGCAGGAGTGTCATAAACAGACCGCCATTTTCCGCTGTCACTGTCAAGAATATTTATTCTCAATGTGTTTTCCTCAACGGCAAGACCTTTTTTTTCATAGAATACAAATGCTTCGTTACTTCCGTCGCCGTCAATATCCTCTAGTATAAATGCAGAAAGATATTTTCCCGATTTCGGATATTTCAGGCTTATTGAATCACCGACAGCATCAGTCAATGCACTGTAAATCTGTTCCTGCTCCAGACTGAGTTTAGGCGGTTTCATAAGTGTGTCAATGCTTGTACCAAATGCACACCCTGTAAGCATCACTATAATTAAAAATACCGCTGTAAATTTGAATTTATACATTAATCTTGATTTTTTCTGTCCTCTAATTTGACATATTTAAGTTCCTGTGCAATAGCCTTATATGCAGGACGGATAATTCTGTTTCCTGTCATCGTTTCTTCCATTCTGTGAGCTGCCCAGCCTGACATTCTTGCAACAGCAAAAAGCGGTGTAAAGAGTTCATCAGGTATACCTAACATACGGTAAACAAGTCCTGAATACATATCAACATTTGCACACATAGCCTTTGCATTTCCTTTTACTTCCTTGAAAATTTCGGGAGTAAGACGCTCAACCGTTTCAAGAAGTCTGAACTCTGCTTCAATTTCTTTGCCCTTTGCAAGTTCAAATGCCTTTTTCTTGAGAATAACTGCACGTGGGTCGGAAATTGTATATACAGCATGACCCATTCCGTAAATAAGTCCTGATTTGTCGTTTGTTTCCTTGCGGATTGTCTTGCGCATATAGTCAGCAACTTCTCCTTCGTCTTCCCAGTTCTTTATATTAGCTTTAAAATTGTCAAGCATATTGATAACCTTGATATTCGCACCTCCGTGGCGTGAGCCTTTGAGTGAGCATATAGCTGATGAATACGCTGAATATGGGTCAGTACCTGATGACGTGAGAACACGGCAGGTAAATGTGGAGTTGTTTCCTCCGCCATGTTCAGCCTGCAACATGAGAAGTGTATCAAGCATCTGTGCTTCTTCCTTTGTGTATTGTCTGTCGGGACGGAGCATCGAAAGTATGCACTGTGCTGTATTTTCCTCATAATTAATCGGGTGCATAATCATACTTGCATTATCAAACACACGTCGCTTAACCTGATAAGCATTAACCATGATGACAGGAAGTTTCGCAATAAGACTTACTGCTGTTCGCATTTCACTTTCAAGACCCTTGTTTTCGCAGTCGTCATCATATGAATAAAGTGCAAGAACAGAACGTGCAAGCTTATTCATGATGTTCTTTGATGGAGCTTTCAGAATCATATCTTCAACAAATCCACCCGGCAAATCTCTTTTAAGTGAAATGTATGTAGAAAACATCTGCAATTCCTGCGGTGTCGGGAGATGACCAAAAAGAAGAAGAAAAGCTGTTTCCTCATAGCCGTATCTGTCTTCTGCCTCAACATTTGCAACAATGTCATTTATGTTATATCCTCTGTAGATAAGCTGTCCCGGAATTGGAAAAACTTCACCTTCATTAAGCATATATCCGTGAACATTGCATATATTCGTGATTCCTGCAACAACACCTGTTCCATCACTGTTGCGCAGTCCTCTTTTTACGTGATATTTTTCGTAAAGATTTTGTTCTATAACAGAATTTTCTGCAAGCTTTTCGCATAAACCTGTAATATTAGCACCTGAAATAAATATTGACATATTATCTGC